>JANMSY010000326.1:0-5594 GCA_031389865.1 Anaerolineales bacterium
AAAGGAATGGGCCATATCTCTTCTCACCACACACCAGCCCCGCTGGGGTGGTGCCGGGGGAGAGCACAGAGTTCACGGAGAATGTAGAAGGTTTTCTCTGTGATCTCCGTGTACTCCGTGGTGAAACTATTGGGCAAGCCCACACAATTATCCACTCTTGAAGGTCGTTGTATCCTGTCCCAACAGTTATCGGTTGTATAATCGGCCGATATGCGCGTACTTTTTATCTTTCTGGATGGTATCGGCCTGGGAGACAATAATCCGCAGACCAATCCATTTGCACGGGCGAAGATGCCCCATCTGAATCATTTATTGGATGGGCGCTCCTTATTAACAGGAGCCGCACCCCTTCATGGCAAACATGCAACTTTACTGGGAGTTGACCCTGTGGTCGGCGTGAGTGGACTTCCACAATCGGCAACGGGACAGGCAATGTTACTGACGGGGAAAAACATCCCAGCAGAATTGGGTTATCACTACGGACCCAAGCCAAACCCTGCTGTAGCTGCATATTTAAGAGATGACACTCTGTTTTCGAATCTTGGAAAGGCAGGCAGGAAAGCAACTTTGCTCAACGCCTATCCGCCGCGCTATTTTCATGGGATCGATTCGGGCAGGCATTTATATTCATCCATCCCCCTGGCAGTCACGAATGCAGGTATTCCACTTTTCAAAGACGAGGATCTGTTTGCCGGCCGTGCCTTGTCTGCAGACTTCACCGGTGAAGGATGGCGAACCATGCTGGGATTCATCAATGCTCCCGTACTGGATGCAGCCGAGGCCGGACGGAAGCTTGGTACGCTTGCGAAAGAGTATGACTTCGCTTTATTTGAATACTGGGCAAGTGACTACGCGGGTCACAAACAGGACATGGAAACCGCGATTACCCTGATGGAAACGTTTGACGACGTATTGGGCGGACTTGTGCACGGGTGGAACGATGGTTTGATATTGGTCACATCTGATCATGGAAACATGGAAGATCTCTCCACCCGCAAACACACCGATGCCAATGTCCCTGCGCTGGTGATCGGGGATAGGGCTGCACGAGAAGAGTTCACGCACGATATGAAAGACTTGACTGATATTGCCCCCGCGATCTGGAAAACTGTAATGAGCTAATCATGTGGGGCAGGTTGATACCCCGTATCACACAAAACGCAAAAAGACCTCATTCCCCAACAGGCGTCCGCGCTTGGTGATCTTTAGCCTTTCCCCCGCAACATTTTCAATTAATTCCAACTTCAACAATTCATCAATTTCCTTTCCATACACATCATGCATGGACATCTCGAACCGCGCCTGAAATTCATCTTTATTTACACCCACCTGGGTCAGGCGCAGTCCTGTCATCATGAACTCAGACATGTCATCTGTACGTGATTGATGGTGCTGATTAACGGTAGCAGGAGATAAAGGGTAAGGAAGGGAAAATGAAGGCTGAAAAAGCCGCTCGATGTATGTTTTTATTCGCAGCACATTGGAATAACGGTAACCAGCCGCGTATCCATGCGCACCCGCGCCAAAGGCAAGGTAGGGAAGTCCACGCCAGTACTGGAGGTTGTGCCTGCAGGCCAGGGATGGATTGTTATATTCGCCAGGTCTTCCCCGCGCACCGCTCGAGGCGAGGTCGCCTGCCCAGTTCGAAATTTCATATTGAATATAACCGTTGCCTTCGAGAGTCTCGCTTAGCCATTCGTACATTTCCGCAGCGAGATCGGGGTCGGGAAGAGGCAGTAATCCTTTGGATGACCATCTTCCAAACGGAGTGCCATGTTCGAGGGTCAACGCGTAAGCGGAGATATGTTCGGGATGCAGATTCAGGATCCGTTTGACGGTGGTCTGCCAGGTTTGGAGAGTCTGTTCGGGCAAACCGTAGATCAAATCGAGATTGAGGTTTTTAAAACCTGCCTTGCGCGCAGACGTGACAGCTTCTATCACATCAAGGAAACTGTGCACTCGTTCGAGCATACGCAGCTCTTCCGTATTCGCTGACTGAACTCCGTAGCTGATGCGGTTAATGCCGATCCTTCGAAGTTCAAGCAGGTTTTCATAAGAGACCGTTCCAGGATTGGCTTCCATGGTGATCTCTGCATCGTCTGTCAATGTGAAGTTTGCGCGAATCGCTTTGAAGATGGACTCGAATTGTTTTGGTGAGAGGAGGGAAGGTGTTCCGCCGCCGAAGAAGATGGTATGCGCTTCGACTACGCCGCTGCCAGTGCCAACGAGTTCGATTTCGCGAGTCAGTGCATCTACATAAGCAGGGATCATCTCTTCCTGGCCAGCGTAGGTATTGAAGTCACAGTAGGCACAGCGATGGGTGCAGAAGGGGATGTGGAAGTAAAGGCTATACACACGATTGTTTTACCATAAAGCAGTAAAATGCAGTGGGAGATCAAACTTGAACCAGCGCAAACAATTCGCCACTCTTCTGCTTGTCACTGCATTTCTCTTCGGGCTTCTCATACGCCTCGCCGCGCCAATGAATGCAGGCGGACCGGTCAACGATGGCGGACTCTTCCTGCAAATGGTGCGCGACCTGCAGGAGAATTATTTTGTTTTGCCCGATACGACAACGTATAACAACGCCGGCATCCCGTTTGCGTATCCGCCGCTTGGTTTTTATTTCACGGGGGCATTGCAAAGCCTGACGAAAATTTCCTGGCTCTCGCTGTTCACATTTCTTCCCGCAGTTCTCTCCGCGCTGGCCATCCCTGCCTTTTATTTTCTCGCGCTCCAATGTACGAAAGACGAACTCAAAGCGTCTCTTGCCGCCCTCTTTTACGCGATGATCCCCAAAAGTTTCGACTGGACGATCATGGGAGGAGGCGTCACGCGCGCACCCGCCACTTTTTTTTCATTCCTTACGCTGGCATTCGCATATCGTCTCTTCGTCACAAAGGATGTTCGCAACATCCTGCCTCTTTCGATCTTCGCCACACTCCTCACACTCACCCACCCTGAGATCACATTCCAAACCGCGTTCAGCGTTCTCGTCCTTGCCCTCTTTTTTCTGCGCGGACGCAAAAGCATTTTTCATTCGATCATCGTTGCCATTGCCGTCGTCGCACTCACATCACCCTGGTGGCTGACGGTTCTCAATCGTCATGGATTTGCCCCTTTCCAGGCCGCACTTGGGGCGCACACGCGCGACCCTGTCACATCGCTCCTCTATCTCTTTCAATTCAATCTCAGCGGCGAACCCATCCTTACCGTCATTGCCGTTCTCGGTCTCATCGGTCTTGTTTTGGATTTCCGCCATCACGACTTTTTCCTGCCCGCCTGGATCGGACTCAGTTTTCTCAGTGACCCGCGTGCCGCGCCCTTCGCCTCTTTGACTCCCCTCATCCTGCTCGCCGTTAAAGGATTCGATTCCACGCTGAAAGGATTCGGTGAGTATGCGCCGCTCGAGTCTGGTTTCAACTCGAAGTTTTCGCGCAGCGTTTTGCTCGGCACAATTGCCTACCTGTTCATGGCAGGCATGATCTTCTCGATGCAACTCGGCAATGGATTCCGACTCCTCCCCGAGGAACGACAGGCATTGAACTGGGTCGTTAATCATACGCCGAAAGAAAGCCGGTTCATCCTCCTCACCCGCGATGCGGCGTTGAGCGATCCGCTCTCTGAATGGTTCCCCGCGCTGACTGGCCGCGTAAGCCTCGTCACCGTCCAGGGTCACGAGTGGACTCCCGACTCGTCACTGCTGGAGAACATGAGGGCATATCACCGGGCTCAATCCTGCCTCGATATGGATATAACCTGTCTTTCAAGTTGGGATTTCGAATACCTCTACATCCGCAAGATCAAACCAGATAAAGAGGGTGGCGTTCAAGGGCAGGAAAGTTTGTTGGAAGCATCCCTGCGTGCATCGGGCAAATATACCATTGCCTATGACTCAGATGTTGCGGTGATCTTCCGCCGCGCTCAATAATGTGTCAGTTTTGCAAATAGGGCGGGATCACAGCACCCCAACAAATGTCATTGTGCACCAGCAAAATCAGTGACATTTTTATGATGAAGAAAAGCTTATAAAAAGATTGACATTCTGACGGTACATAGTATAAATGTCTGAACAGAGTCTATCTGAAGGCGGTTTCGCACGTTACACAAGGCACACATCTTGTGGATCGGGTTGAAATTGAAAAGTTCGATGTCTTCAGATGGGTTCTTTATCTTTTTAACCCCTGGAGGTGTGAGTGAGCGCGACTTTGAAATTGGGAGAGCACTTGATCTTTGATCTCTCCGACTGCAACCCTGATGTTCTCATGGATAGCGAGCTATCGTACTCGCTGTTTGCGCAAGCCGTACGTGAAAGCGGCTTGACGGTTGTGGATGAGGGCTTTTACAAGTTTAGCCCGCATGGCTTTACCTGTTTTTTGCTTCTCGCAGAGTCGCATGCAAGTTTGCATGCCTGGCCCGAATATGGTTACTGTGCCATTGACCTTTTTACCTGCGCGATTGGCAAGGATATGATGCCGCTGATCCAGCGCATAAAGGAATCTTTTGGCGCCGATAAATTTACCCTGCGCAAGATCGACCGTGACGCTGAAATCCAAACAAGAATTGCAGTGGCGGTGTAGCCTATGAGTATCTGGTTCACCGAGGAACTGCATCCTTATTATCGCAAGGGCGTGCGCGTCAAACGCGTCCTGGCGGATGAACAAACGCAGTATCAGCACCTGCAATTTGTCGAAACAGAGTTTTTCGGCAACGCCATGATCCTGGATGGCATCATCCAGCTGACCGAGCGCGACAACATGGGCTATCATGAGATGATCGTCCATGTACCCATGCTTGCGGTGGGACATCCGAAGCGTGTGCTTATTGTTGGAGGCGGCGACGGCGGTTCATTGCAGCAAGTCCTGCGATACCCATCCGTGGAGGAAGCCGTGGTCTGTGAACTGGACCAGCGCGTCGTGGATCTTTCGCGCGAACACTTCGCCGCTTCTTTCGGGGACCCCTGGGCTGATCCACGCGCCAGGCTGCTTGTACGGGATGCGTTTGGCTATCTCGAAGAAAACCCCGGCCAGTTCGACGTGATCATCTCGGACACGACCGATCCGATCGGCATGGCAGAACGTCTCTTCTCGGATGAGTTTTACAAGCTGGTAGTGCGGGCTCTTTCCCCGGGCGGAGCCGCTGCCACGCAATGCGAACAACCGTTTTTTGACACCGCATTGATCAAAGAGATCTATAAATCTGCCAAAGCGCTGACGAAGAGTCCCGCGTACTATTATGCCAATATCCCCACCTATCCCGGCGGAGGAATTGGGTTCATGTACGTGTCGGATACACCGTGGGAAAACGGATTAGAGACTCCGCTGCCGCCCGGCGTAAACAATTACATCAATCCTGAGATCCACAGGGCGGCGTTTGCACTGCCGGAGTTTTTCAGAAGAGAATTGTACGGATAACAAAGCAGGTCACGCTTTCAGCGTGACCTACTCGTTTATGCCAATTTCAGTAAATCACAGGTTTTACCGTCATTGCGAGGAGGGTGCCTTTCCCGACGAAGCAATCTTACTCCTCAGACGGAAAATTGCTCGAAAATATGAGATTGCTTCGCAAAGAACCCTCGCAATGACGGGTTATGC
>JANMSY010000367.1:0-5092 GCA_031389865.1 Anaerolineales bacterium
TACCGGAAGGTGTACTGAACTGGATCGCGTTCATGGGATGGGGGGTTGCGGAAGACGATGTGATGACGCTCGACCAAATGGTGGAACGCTTCAGTATTGATTCGTTGACTCCTTCGCCGGCTGCCATTAACTTCCAAAAACTGGATCACTTCAACGGGACGCATATCCGCTTGCTGACGACCGAAGACCTTGCAGCACGGATCAGGCCTTATTTAACGGGAGCAGGCCTGGATGTCCCGCACGAGACGCTGCTCAAAGTCACGCCGCTGATCCGCGAGCGACTCGTCACACTGGATGACAGCCTTGCGTTTGCAACTTTTTTCTTCAAAGACACGGTTGATCCTAACCCTGAAGATTTGATCGCCAGGGGACTGGATGCGAAACAATCCGCTGAAATTGCCCGCAGGTCGCATGAGATCCTTGCATCCCTGCCTGACATTTCACATCAGACAGCCGAGCCGCCGATGCGTGAGTATGTTGAAAGATCTGGTTACAGCGCAAATCAGGTGTTTGGTATTGTACGCGTGGCTGTGACCGGACAAAGAGTAAGCCCGCCGCTCTTTGAGAGCATGGAGATCATCGGTCGTGAAAACGTTCTTAAGCGATTGCGCAATGCGGTCCAGATGTTGGAAAAAATGTAACCTATCCTGTAGGCATAAAAGCTGAATCCCACGCATTGTTGCCAGTGCGTGGGATTCTATTTACACGTAGAAAAATAACAATTTGAGGGCGTCTTCGTTATAAAAACATGACAGGTTTGGTCATGCAGTCTGCGGGGTTAGTGAGAGTATTGCAATTCAATTTATCTAGCGCTCCCGCTATTTCTTAACGAACTGGGCCGACCAGGCTGGAGCGGCAAATGAAGGAGAGTCTGTATGAGTAAAAAGATGATTTACACCTTAACTCTGTTCGTGTTTATCGCAATGTTGGGCGTCTTTGGGTTTGCCGTTGCCCCCGTGAGCGCCCAACCTGCCATGCAGGAAACGGTGGTAGTGCCGCCTGAGATTACCCCCATCATCAGCACAGTCGTTGTCCCTGGAGCTACACAGCTTGTTCCTGTAACGGGGGGTGATGATACTCCCACTACGAACATTATGATGCTGTTGTTCTACGGTTTCCTGGGATTACTGGCCGTTGTTCTGCTGGTTGCTCTGTTTGCTTCAGCAAACCGCACGGTGTACGTCCGCCGCGATGGTCCGCCACCCCCGCCAGATGATCTTCCATAATCAACGATCAGGAAGCCACTCTTTTGCCCCCGTTTCAATCATCGAAACGGGGGTTTTTTATTCCTGCGCTGTTCCAAATTCCCTGACTTCCAAAAGGATATCTGCCAGGGCAGAATTGGTCAGGGCAGAGGAATCAGCAGGATTCGGGTTGCCACCGCCAATAATACTTAGAAACTGGAACGTAGCCGATTCAAATTCCGGCGCTTCCTGTGAAAAGAGAATCAGCTCCGAAGTTACATCCTCTTCCAGGATGCCATCGATGACGAGTTGTGAATGTGCAGCGAGGCTTGCATACCAATCTGTGAAGTTGGGGTGGTTTTGAATCAGCATGCGTCGCAGTTCGTTTTCGATCAGATCTCTTAATTCAGGTGTGAGCATATTTGTACCTTATAAAATAACCGGATGTTCATTAGCCTTTACTTTTATACTCAACAACAAATGCCGGGATGGTGATGCCCGAGATGGAGACACTGATCTCGCGTGCTTTGATTCCTGCTTCGGCTGGGATCATGTGCATGGCTTCGGCGGTGACAAGGATCTCTCCGGATGTGGCGAGGTCTTCACCTATTTTGGATGCGCGGTTCACAGGATCGCCGAAGCAATCCTCATGTCCAATGATAAGGAGCCTGCCATAATCGATCCCGCATGAGATGTGGATATCGAGATCATCCGAGGTCAGCAGGTTGGATGCAGTAAACGCGTGTTGCATGGCGATCGCGGCATTGACTGCTGAAAGCGGGTCTGGGAAGACAGCAAAACAATTGTCTGCTTCATATTTGATCATGTGGCCGCCATATGATTTGACAATAGGCTCGGTCGTACGTTGCATTCGCCGCACCATGGAAAGATAATGCACGATGCCATATTTGCGCGTCAGCAGCGAGAACCCGGTCATATCCAGAATAAAAACGGCGTATTCAGCACCATAGGCAGCCCACAGGGTTTCCTCTATGCCATGTCGTTCAGCCATGTTATCTGTCTGCGAATACTGTAGTAATAATTCCTGAAACTTTTGGGACTTGGTTTTGCCTGTCATAAAGACTCCGTTTCGATGTTGCCCGGGCCATGGAGATTGCAGCCTGATTGTACGTTCTATTTTCACAATCTCCATGACTCTTTGATGCTAAAAATCTCCAGCTTCCTCTGCCATTCGGACAATGCGCGGCATGAATTTTCCAAGCACATCTACAAGATCGTGCTGTGCGGCGATGATGGTCTCGATCTGTTTGTACGCCTGAGGTGACTCGTCCATGCCGCCGCCCAGCAGCGTGACACCGCGCTCCTTGAGATATTCATCCCTGCTGGATCTGCTGATGGAGTTCAGCGCGGTTTTGCGACTCATCAGCCTGCCCGCGCCATGAGAAGCGGATTCAAGCGATGCGCTGACGCCTCTGCCGCGGACCACGTAGCCAGCATCGCCCATCGAGCCTGGGATCACGCCCAGAACGCCCGCGCCTGCAGGTGTTGCTCCCTTACGGTGGACGATGACATCCCTGCCATCGGGCAGTTTTTCAGCCCATGCAAAGTTGTGGTGATTTTCCACAACAGCAGCCTCCTTTAAGCCGACTGCCTTTGCCACGCGCTGGTGAATGATGTAATGATTTGCAGATGCGAACCTTCCTGCCAGCTCCATCGAGAGCCAGTATTCCTGTCCTTCCTCGGAATCCAGTGGCAGCCATGCCAGCTGGCGGACACTTTTATCCAGCTCAGGGTGCTTCTCCATGGCCAGCTTGCTGTAGCGATCGGCGATCTTGAAACCGACGCTGCGCGACCCGCTATGCGACAGGAGCGCAAGATATTCACCTGGTTGTAAACCGAGCATGGGCTCAGACAGGGTGAAGGTTCCCCATTCCACAAAATGGTTTCCAGTACCGCTTGTGCCAAGCTGACGCGCGGCATTGTCCTTCAACGTCACCAGCAACCGTGTGGCATTCCAGGCCGACTCATCCAGCACGGCGTGTTCGGCGCGGTCCCTGCCTTTCCACTGCGAGCCCATGCCGAAAGCAGTCTGTTCCCTCAGCGCGTTCTCGAACATCCCTTTCTTCTGCCCCAGCAGGTGAGGCGACACTTCATACAGCGACAGCCTCATACGGCAGGCGATATCCACACCCACCGCGTACGGGATCACCGCATTCTCAGCAGCCAGCACGCCACCAATGGGAAGTCCGTAGCCAATATGTGCATCCGGCATCAGGGCACCCGCCACGCTGACAGGCAGGCGCATGGCGTTATCCATCTGCGCCACGGAGCCCTCGTCAATATTTTCCCTGCCCCAGATCGGATAGGCCAGCGGGGACTCGCGCAGCGTATCATCCGAAGGTAGATCCTTTTGGACCAGTCGGATGCACTCGCGCGCCAGATCGGCCATCAATTCATCCGCGAGAAACGGACCGGGGTTCTGACGCACAGCTTCGAGCCGCGCAAGGATCATCTCACGGTCAAATCCCTGTTCACTGAGTTGTTCGCCTATTCTTTTGGCGATGCCAATGATCCTGCCATCCGGCCAGTTATTGAGTTTGAGGATTTTTCCAGTGATGGGGTCCATGCCTTGCTCCTTTACGTTTGTTTTCCATTGGGCCGCTTTGTAAAATGACGGTGATGCCATGCAAAGATGGTTGCCGCTTGTGCGGCACCCTGTAAGAAAAAACAGTCACTTTTTCAAAGTGACTGTCGTGGACGGTGGAAGAATTCAGCCTCTATATGCTGCGTATGAAACAGTCAACTTGAAAAAAGGAATACAGGCGCGGATGCGCGTTGGATACTATTTCGCGTGGAGGCCGCACCCTGTTTCATGGCTGTCATTATAGCAAGGTTTTGCGCTGTGTACATGATTACTGAATTTTGAATTAATAACTTCCACCAAGTCTATGTCGTTGCGAGCGCACTTTGCGAAGCAATCTCCTGTTTTCAATCAAATTTGCGGCTACATTGAGCCTTGAGATTGCTTCGTCGGGAAAAGCGCCCTCCTCGCAAAGACATAAAAAACGGAAATTAATTTTTCAAACATCAGTAATTATTGGCTTGAGCCGCCCTGGTGCTCACGTCGCTGTTCCTGGCGGCGGTTATTAAAAAACCAGCGCCGGTGACGGCGCTGGGAGCAGGTTGGTTATTTTGCTTTCTTCTCGATCTTCGCCCACGCGTCCCTGAGATTCACTGTCAGGTTGAAAACAGGTTTCGCGTCGGTCGAGTCGATGTCGGTACAGAAATATCCCTGGCGTTCGAATTGGAAACGGTCACCCGCTTTCGTCTGCGCGAGAAGCGGTTCCACATATCCATTGAGAGTAACCAGCGAGTTTGCATTCAAGAAGTGGATGAATTCTTCATCGCCTTCCTCCGGATCCTCTTTTGTGAAGAGGCGGTCATACATGCGGAATTCCGCTTCCTTGGCATGAGCGGCCGATACCCAGTGGATGGTGGACTTTACTTTGCGCCCATCCTGTGAGTCGCCTCCACGTGTTGCGGGATCGTAGGTGCAATGCACTTCAATGATCTCGCCCGCATCATCCTTGACCACATGCGTGCACTTAACAAAGTATGCATATCGCAAGCGAACTTCGTTGCCCGGATACAGCCGATAATATTTGGGGGGAGGCGTCTCGCGGAAATCCTCCTGCTCGATGTAAAGAACCTTCGAGAACGGAACTTTGCGTGTACCCGCGCCTGGGTCTTCAGGATTGTTAATCGCTTCCATTTCCTCAACCCGATCATCGGGATAATTGTCAATGATGACCTTTAAGGGTCTGAGCACCGCCATGCAGCGCAGTGAACGCTTGTTGAGATCATCGCGCACGCAGGATTCAAGGAAGGCCATATCCGCGGTGACACCCGCGTTGGATGTCGCGACGGTGGAATAACCCATTCGCTGG
>JANMSY010000373.1:0-2242 GCA_031389865.1 Anaerolineales bacterium
GTTTTACAGTATCTGATGATCTGAGAGATGAAAGAGGAAAGACAATTCTCTTTTCCTCTTTCATCTCTCCTTGAGGATAGGTAAGCAACACGCCCAGAAAATTTTCTTTTTTCTTTCCCGTAATCACTTCATAGGCCTGTGTAGCTTCGCTAATATCAAAGCGATGTGTGATCAGCGGTTTAACCTGCAACTGACCTTTTGACATTAAATCCACAATGGCTTCGAAGTTGCGTCCTTCCGTCCAGCGGACGTAGCCGAGCGGATAATCGCTGCCCTGTTCTTCATAGGCCAGGTCATACCGGCCGGGTCCATAGGAGCGCGAGTTGATGAAGGAAATCTCTTTTTCGTAGTAGACCTTGCGCGGGAACGACAATCCCACCGCGCCGGTCGCAACGACGCGTGCACGGTCGCGGGCAATGACTCCCGCCAGCTCGACGGGATCGTTGGAGGGTGTATCAGCGCAGATGATAATGGAGTCGAAACCGCGGTTGGCGGTGAAGGCGACAGAGGAGTCAACGGCCTGGTCGCGGCGAACCGCCTGAAGTCCAAGTGAGGATGCGAGCGTAATGCGCGCGGGGTCCACGTCAATGCCGAGAACGTGACATCCCGCAGTAGCCGCGATCTGGGCTGTTAGTAATCCCAACAGCCCCATCCCAATGACGGCAACATTTTCACCGATCTGCGTCTCCGCAAGGCGAAATCCATGTAATGAGATCGCGCCGAGCGTGGTAAACGCGGCAGATTCGAAATCCACATTTTTCGGAAGGGGCGTCAACAAATTTCGCGGCACAACATTGTATTCCGCGTGGACGGCGTATCCCCCGCCCGCGCACGCCACCCGCTGGCCCACCTTAAACCCTGACATGTTTTTGCCAAGTGCAATGACCGTGCCCGCTGAGGAATAACCAAGCGCCATCGGCTGATCAAGACGGTTGAAGGCGGCCTGGGCGGTGTTGACCAACCCCTCACGACGCGCTTTATCAATCACCTGTTTGACAAGATCAGGACGTGAACGCGCCTTGCCAATCAGGCTTTTCTCGGCGAATTCGATGACCATACGCTCTGTTCCCGCAGAGACGAGGCTTGCTTCCGTTTTGACAAGTGCCTGCCCCTCGCGCGGAGTTGGCATGGGCACATCTTCAACAGTGGATTTCCCAGTTTTGACATTTTGAAGGAGTTGTTTCATTGTAGTTTCATCCTAAGAGGCCGATTGAGTATACCTTAAGAAGCCCGGATGATATAATTTGTGCAATCTTATACTATCTCACCCTGAGGGAGCGCGTTTGGCGAACGATGGGTCCCCACAGAGTCATCGTGGAGATTCCTTGCTCCTGAATAACCGTGGAAATCCAAGGAGCTGCCTGTGTCTGATCCCCGTGTTGCAAAATTCGCAAAAGTTTTGGTCGAACATTCCACTCGTATCGTACCTGGTGACCGCGTGCTGATCGAAGCGACCACCGCTGCTGAACCGCTGGTTCGTGAGCTTTATATCCAGATCATGGAAAAGGGCGGACATCCGCATCCGATGATTGCCTTTCCTGGCATGATGCCTTTCAGTCAGGATGAGATGTACCTCACGTATGCAAAAGAGACGCAGCTCGATTTTGTCCCCACATTCTATAAAACCGCATATGACCGGTTCGAGAGCAGAATCCGCGTCCATTCAGCGACCAATACACGCGGCACCACAAATATTGACCCGGTCAAAGCACAGCGACGTGGCAAGGCGCTCAGCACAATCACCGAATCACAGATGCGGCGCGGTGCCGAGGGGAAGTTCAAATGGGTCACCACCCTCTACCCCACCGAGGGATATGCCCAGGATGCAGGCATGAGTCTGAAGGACTACGAAGATTTTGTCTTCAATGCTGTCCACGCCCAGGAAGAGGACCCCATTGCATACTGGAACAGCACCGCAGCCGGGCAGCAAAAAGCGATCGACTGGCTGGCTGGCAAAAGCCAGGTTGTGATGCGTGGTCCCAACGTTGACATGACGCTTTCGATAAAGGGGCGCAAGTTCATGAATTCGACGGGTACGTACAACATGCCGGATGGTGAGATCTTCACGGGCCCTGTCGAGGACTCGGTCAATGGCTGGGTGAGATTTACCTATCCTGCCATTTATGGTGGAGTGGCTGTCGAAGGCGCGGAACTGACGTTCGTCCGCGGCCGCGTGGAAGTGGCGAAGGCTGAAAAGAATCAGGAATATCTGATCAAGATGCTCGAGACCGACTCGGGTTCA
>JANMSY010000387.1:0-7961 GCA_031389865.1 Anaerolineales bacterium
TCTTGCTCTCGTCGCCATTGTCGTCATTGCTGTCATGCGTTTGCTTGGACCCAAGATCGGCAACACATTCAGCACCATCAATAGCTCCCTGCCGTAACCTGCTCTCACGAGCAACAGGAAGGTTCTGTCGAGAGACAGAACCTTCCATTATTGGCCTGTAAGCAGAAAACAGCGCTGAAAAGGGCAGGATTGGCTAACAATCCTGTAAATCAAAATTAGCTTTGCCGGCTTGAAATTTTGTTGGAAATGTATATACTGTATATAGTTCTGAGGGTGATCCTCAGGCAAACCATTTTTTAGAAAGGAAATAATACCATGTTATTTGCACCAAAGGAAAAAGGCCAGGGGCTCGTCGAGTACGCGATCATTCTTGCTCTCGTCGCCATTGTCGTCATTGCCGTTATGCGTTTGCTTGGACCCAAGGTCGGCAACACATTCAGCACCATCAATAGCTCCCTGCCGTAACCTGCTCTCACGAGCAACGAGAAGCCCTGTCGAGAGATGGGGCTTCTTATTTATCTTATTTTGGCAATTTGGGGATTGCCGTTTTAACATTGTTATGGAAAAATCGAGTATAGATCTGAGGAGGAACTCAGCAACAAGGATCGTTTTTTTGAAAGGAATATTTTTATGTTATTTGCCCTTAATGAAAAAGGACAGGGGCTTGTCGAGTACGCGATTATTCTCGTATTCGTCGCCGTGGTTGTGATTGCTGTCGTACGTCTGCTTGGACCCACGATCGGCAACACATTCAGTTCGATAAACAGTTCCATACCAGGCTGAATGCCCATCAAAAAGAGACCTGACATTTCATCAGGTCTCTTTTTGATTCATGTGGAGAGTAGCCCAGGCTTACACATACTTCTCGCGCATCACCGAACTAACATAGTCCATCATCGAAACAACGATGGCGATCGCGATCATCTGCGCGCTTGCAGCACGATAGTTCAGGAGATTAATATTTTGGATCAGTACGAAGCCTATACCGCCACCACCTACGATACCGATGATCGTAGACATACGCACGTTGATATCCCAGCGGTACATGGTATAGGAGATGTACGGTGGAACGATTTGAGGAATAACAGCATAGATAATCGTTTGCAGGCGATTGGCGCCGGTAGCTTGTATGGCTTCAAGCGGTCCTGCCATGATGCTTTCGACCTGTTCCGAGTAAAGTTTGGCCAGACTCACAATCGTGTGCAAGCCAAGCGCCAGTACGCCCGCGAACGGCCCGATCCCAACTGCGATGACGAACACAATAGCCATGATAACGGCTTCCACAGAGCGAAGAGTATTGAGCAGGGTGCGTGTAATAGTGTAAATCACCAGACCAACGGGCAGGGTCTCCTTTGCTCTGGTGAAAATTGCGAGGATCAAGCCAAGAACAGCACCAGTGAGGATGGGTCCCCAGGTGGTGTAAAACGGGCGATCGATCTGGTACAGCCATGCGATTAGCTGGCCCAGCAACCCAAAGAGGGTTGAACCTGCAGCAACCGAAAGGACTATATTAATAATTTTCACGCTGGCTTTCGAGCCTTTCTCTGTGACCCGCTGCCCAATCCGTGCAAGGAAACTACTGAGAACACCCCCGCTGGCAAGAGCACCCAGCGCGGGCGTGATCACGCGCAGGATGTCACTGACCTGAAACAGGAAGGTTGCCAGAAAGCCGGCGCGGCCAAGTGCAGGCCTGATCGCCAGGGTAATATTGGTAATCAGTTGAGCCAGTTGAAAAAGCCAGAATAATCCGACCAGCACAGCCAGGAGCAGGGCAAACAAGCGTGCAACACGCAGAGCAGGACTGGGGACTGCCAGTTCTTCCGGCGGCATTGCCCAACGGAAAACAAACCAGGAAATAAGGGGAGCAATAATGACACTAGCAAGGTTGACAGCGATGCTATTTGTGAGGGATGCAGAGATTTCCCCAATCTGACTCACGACCAGATACCCAATTGCAATACCGATTGGCCACCCCAATAGTGAAAAAGCCATGCTTGCAAGGGGGCTGCGCACGGGTCTCATCAAGTTGCGCGCGGCGATAAAGCTCAGTGGAATGGCAAGTAATGTACCCAGTGTCGTAGCAAGTAAGGCAAGAAAAACGGTCTCAACGATCTTTTCCCAGGTGATTTTGGCAGTTTCGGTAAATCGTGGCACACCCAGGTTCCGCCGCATTGTGGCGCGGATAAATTGCACGTCTTCACTGGGGCGCTTGGGGAGAATGGAGGTTGTTACGAAATGTCCGTCTGCATCGGTTTGTGCGGTGTCGTTCCCAAGTTCAACCACGTTCGTGGGATCATTGCCCGGAACAAAACGCACAGGCCCATTTGCATTGGGGAAGAAATTGAAACCCTCCACAGTAACTGTTTCGCCGGGTTCCGCACAGGTTGGAGTGACAATGGCATATGGGACGGATGTGTCCAGTGAAGGAAGCATAGGTGTCGTGCCATCAGCAGGGCATGTTACATACACCGGCGCTGTGGCCTTTTGTTCCTCCTTCTCAAACTCGAAGATATCAGGTCGGGCGAGGGCGCGTGTTACGCGCTGGAGGCTTTGCTGTCGTTGTTCGCTGCGAAGCTGTTCAAGATCAATATCTGTGATTTCGAAGCCGTAGGCGAATATGAGTAGCACAAGAAGGACGGTCAATCCAACCTGCAGGGATCTCCATGGAGAGGCTTTTTTGTTTTGCATGGCTTAACCCACCCGCTCGGCATCACGGCCGTAAATATCCTTGAACTTCTGGTCATCGATCTCTTTGGGCAAACCTTCAAAGACCACTTTGCCTTCATTAAGTGCGATCACACGGTCTGCGTAACGGTGGACGAGATCCAGGAAGTGCAGGCTGCACAATACAGTTACACCATCGTTCTTGTTGATCTCTTCCAGATGTTTCATAATGCTGTGAGCGAGGACCGGGTCGAGGCTGGCAACCGGTTCATCAGCCAGGATCATGTTTGGATCCTGCATGAGCGCGCGTGCGATGCCCACACGTTGCTGCTGGCCACCGCTTAATTCGTCGGCGCGCTGATCAGCCTTATCTGCAATGCCCACGCGCTCAAGTTGTTTAATTGCTTTTTCCATATCCTCTTTTGGAAAACGGTTGAACAGGCTCCAGGCCGGGTTCACATACCCCAGCCTGCCTGCCAAAACGTTGGTGATCACCTTTGAACGATGCACGAGATTGAAATGCTGGAAAACCATACCGATCCGACGGCGGATGCGGCGCATCTCTTCCGGAGAGGCAGCGGTGATATCCTCTCCGTCCCAGATGATCTGCCCTGCGGTGGGGTCAATGAGACGGTTGATACACCGCAATAGTGTGGACTTGCCGGACCCGCTCAAACCGATCACCGCCAGGAACTGTCCCTTTGGGACTTCAAAAGTGACATTGTCCAGCGCTTTCACACCGCCGTCATATATTTTTGTGAGGTTTTTTACCTGCAGCATGGTTTATTCTCGTTATTCGTGGAATATGGCGTGTGTCGCCGTCATTCTGATCTTGCCCCTCAATTATAAAAAAGGAAATGAATTGGATAAGTACAATTTCGGGCGGGGAAAATTCTCCCCGCCCGAAACATATTACCTGCGGACTGATTTATCTGAGCGACTCAATGCTTGTTCCGGATTCAACAACCAACTTGCGGACAAAATCGTAATCTGCATCAGTGGCAGGCTCAAGACCAGACCAGCCATAAAAGTCTTCACTTCCGATGGAGGTACCCCAGGCTTCGGTCTCAGCGAAGGCGGCGAGAGCCTCTTCGATCTGAGCACGTATTTCCGCGGGGAATTCAGGCGAGAAGGACAGTGTGTCATTCGGGATTTCCGGGGAGAGGGTCAGAATGCGGACCTTCTGAACAACATCGGGAAACTCTTCACGGATGTTGGCACGGGCATCGAGTACACGGTAGCCTTCGCACAGCAACTGGCTTCCATCGTCATTCAGACCACAGGTGCTGACGTCCACAGGAACTTCGGGATCATCACCGACCTTCCAGGCTTCGGCACCTTCAGGGGCAGCCCAGGGGCTGTAGAAGGCGGTCGCGAAATCTGCTTCGCCGTTGTACACGGCACGAATGGACTCAGGGTGACCTCCTGCTTCAAGTGTCTCACCGGGGGTAATGCCAGCGTCCTTGAGCATAACAGATGGGACCAGGTACCCGGAAGTCGAACCGGCATCGGGGTACGCCCACCTTTTGCCTTCCAGATCTTCAACGGCCTGGATATCGCTATCGCTGCCCACAACGATCATGGTCCAGTAGACGCCCCAGCCGCGGCGAACGGCTTTGAAGGCAACATCCACACCACACAGATCGTTGGCAAGAACATACCCGAACGCTGGGATGAATGCCATGGTGTCTGTGGGGGAGGCACACATCTCTTCGATGGTGGCGGCATAGGATGTTGGCACGCTCACTTCAAAGTTCAGACCAGTTGCTTCGTTCAATGCTGCAGCCATGATTTCACCACCCGTAACGATCAGATTGGCGTCAACGGATGGGACGAATAACACTTTGATGGGATGTTCAGCTGAGCCGATTTCATCCATTGGTGCTTCAGTGGGAGCGGCTTCTGTAGGTGCCTCGGTCGCCATTTCGGTGGGCGCTTCGGTCATGGGCGCCGCAGTGGCAGGTGCGCAGGCAGAGACTACCAGCACGAGAATTGCCAGTACGGCGAAGAACATAGTAAGTGACTTCTTCATATCTTCTCCTCTTCAAATTTGGTTCCGGGAAAGGTTCCCTTAGGAGGCATAATACAGCCTCTTGAAGATTTAAACAAGTGACTTTTGATTAAGAAAATTAAGTGTGCCACACGTCGGCGAAGATCGCCGGTATTCCATCTTTAGGGAGTGGCTAAAAGAATGGGCTATATTTCTTCTCACCACACACCAGCCCCGGTGGGGTGGTGCCGGGGGAGAACACAGAGTTCACGGAGAATTTGGAAGGTTTTCTCTGTTCTCCGTGTACTCCGTGGTGAAACTATTGGGCAAGCCCACACAATTATCCACTCTCCATCGTTATAAAGCGTTCCCATTATTTGATCAGTGTGGAAAGATCAACCCCCGACTCGTCCACATAAATACGAAACTCCTCATAAAACCCGTCATTAACAACCTGTAGTTCCTCAATGCCATAGGCAGTGCTGAAGGCCAGTCGTCCATTGTCCGTTTGCATAATGGCTGCTATTTGATTCGTAAAAAGTTCACGCATGCCCTCGGGCATATTGGAGGAGAATGCAAGTATTTCATACGGAATAATATCGGGAATGCGCCAGACCACAATGACCTGTTCCGCCAGGTCGGGGAATTCATCCTCGAGCGAGGGGAATTTGCGCGCGTCAATATAGGTGGCACCGAAATCGCAGATGCCGTTTGCATACAGCGAACGGACAACAGTGGGATGTCCCTCCACGAACGCAGCAGGTTTTGTGATGACCTGGTTTTCATTAAGGAATCCCAATGGGATCACATAACCCGATGGCGAGGCCTCATCGCTCCAGCATGGCTTTTTATCAGCAAATTGTGCCAGTGCCACTTCGGCACCTGCGGTGTTTTCCTCGGTGACCTCATCATAATAGGATTGAAAGCCACCTTTACGGGTTGCGACAAACTGCGCGCCATACATGGCCTCTCCATCTTTCAAAACGCCATAAACCGCTTTTACCGACCCGTTTCGATAGGCGAGTTCATACGCATATGGGTCGAGCAGGACAATGTGGGCATTGCCCTGTTCAAGAGCTTCCACCAGCGCGGTGTGAGAATCGGGAATGACCGTGACAACGGTATAACCTGTCCGTTCGGTGAACAGGGATGCGATCACTTTAGCGGCCGCTATTTGTTCGGGTGAGCTGGCGGAAGGGGGCAGGGCCAGGATCAGGGGGTTTTCAGCGAGACCCAATTCCGCCGTGGCAAAAGGCGGCGGAGCCGTATCCGTAGGGATAACTTCAGTTTCGGGCGTGCGCGTGGGGGTCAGGGTTGCCGGAGCTACATTTACGCGTGGATATGAGCAATTTGTAAGGAAAATTGCACCGCTAAGTAAGAGGATTGTTAAAAAGGCAGGTGTACGGTTCACGTGTGATTTGTAGAGATTATAATACGGGGATGAAAAATAATAACCTGCTCTCTCTCCTGATACTAATCGTGATAGGGGTGGGTGCGTATTTTATTGTGCAAACGGTTCGGGAATCGGCGCAGGCCGCCACGGAACCATTCAACCAGGTCAATGAAGCGAACCGCTCGTTGCAGACCCAGGTTTCGAACCTGCTGAATCCTACACCCACCATTATTGCCGACCCTATCACGTACATTAATGAGGTGCGCGCCCTGGCCCGGCTGGAGACCATTCAGTACAGTGTTGAGAAGGTGGTCACAGGCGAAACAGGCGGTGGCACATTTCAATCCCTGTTTGGCGACAAGATCCTGTTCGTGGGACACGGCACGGTGATCGCCGGCATTGATATGTCAAAACTAAATCCGGAAGATATGCGTTTTGAAAACGGTGTGCTTACCGTGAGGCTGCCTCCCGCTGAAATCTTTATTGCCGCACTGAATAACGAGAAGTCCTACGTCTATGAGCGTGATACAGGAATTATTAGCAAGCCTGATATCAACCTCGAGACTCTGGTTCGGCAAAAGGCGGAGGAGGAGATCCTTAAGGGAGCGCTTGAAGATGGCATTCTCGAACAGGCACAGCTCAACGCTGAAGCCTATCTTTTGAAGTTCTTTTCCGCACTCGGTTACCCCAACACGATCTTTGTAGACGATCAGGGATAATGCAGGGTTGGGCAGCGGCCCAACTCTGCATCATATGCGTTCCGTCCACGATGGATGGGCATATTTCTCCTTTACCAATTCATCCGTCCTTTCGGATTCGGATTCAGACAACTCTCCCCTTTTTAGACTTAACCCTAATTGCGCTTCGAACGCGTGGATGAAAGCCTGCGAGGCCGTTTCCCAGGGTATCGCGTGTCCCAAAGCGGATTCAACGGTCGCAGCCCGCGTTAGCAGCCGTTTCGATGCTTCTTCGCGCGCCGATTCGCTTTCGAATACCAGTGCCTGACAGATGCGCGTCAGGTCACCTGTGAGAGGAAGTGATCCATGCTGGAGCACGCCTTCCTTTTTACGTGCCTGGGCTGAGCCTATTAGTTTCTTTCCATTTACGGTAATTTCATACGTGGATGGCACTTCAAAACAGACAGGGTTGGGCGTTGAATGATCATTGGTTCTTCCCTCTTCCATTTCAACGGGTACTTCCAGTTGCTGTACGGCAAGAAGCAATGCCTGCGCGAGTCGGTTATACGATTCGAGGACTGTCCCTGCCACGCGCGGTTCGTCATTCGGCGCGATGACTGAATAGGTGATTTCATCTGTATGCAGGATCGCGCGTCCTCCGGTTGCACGGCGGACCACTTCCCAGCCGCGTTCGTTGAGGCGTACGATATCCACGTCTGAAAAGGGCTGTGCATGTCCCAGCGAGAGACAGGCCGGGTCCCATGCATACAGCCTGAGGGTTGGCATTGATTCGCCGCATCCGATATGTTCAAGGATCGATTCGTCGAGTGCCATATTCCAGGCACCGCGTGCGGGAGGGGTGATGAGGAGTCGCCATGTATCCATAGGTGATATTCTACCCAAAATTAAAAGATGGCGTACACTTGATATAAGATTGCCTTGTAAAAGGAATTGGCATGACCGCATGACATTTTATTCTTATCCATTATTGACGTTAAGATATTAAGTGGGATGGTTTCGCTCGAATAGACAAAAAGCCATACATTTTTCTGTTGATATTTCCCCATAACGTAGCCTTCATCAAATAGACAACCGCAATACTCCATTTAACGGCCAAGGTAATTTTGGGATGAAAGACTTTAGCAGATAGGCTTTTGCCCAATCATTTTCCCAATATATTGCCAGAGAACAACAATTATACCCAGGGCGGTCACAAATTGCGCTTTTTCAAAGGTGG
>JANMSY010000394.1:0-11582 GCA_031389865.1 Anaerolineales bacterium
AAACGAAGTGCCCAACTAGTTGTTTAGCTGCATGTAGCCTTAACAGCTTATCCATTTTGTGCAGCCTGATTTCCCTAAGCTAGACTTTATCCATTTGAAGATTAACAAAAAGCAGAGTAAGCTAAAGCAAAAGCTCTGCCAAGAGGTTGCTGATGCCTACCCTGCAAACGGAATATATCATGATCCTGAGAGCCTTTGCGAGGCTGTTCTCGAAACGTATCTGGGAACATGCGCAGATACTTTTGTTTGGCGCCATACTTTCTCCAGCCGAACGAACGGTGACTGCTGCGTTGCGGGTGATGGGGTTGAGTTGGGAAAAGCATTTTCAGAATTATCATCGGGTTCTCAATCGTGCGGTTTGGTCGAGCGTGGAAGCGAGTCGCATTCTGTTAGGATTATTGATCAGGACCTTTGCCAGGAACGGTCCAGTGATCCTGGGATTGGACGATACGATTGAACGTCGTCGCGGTGCAAAGATCAAGGCCAAAGGAATTTATCGTGATCCAGTGCGTTCCAGTCATAGCCACTTTGTGAAAGCTAGTGGATTACGTTGGCTGAGCTTGATGCTGTTGGTCCCCATTCCGTGGGCGCAGCGGGTCTGGGCTTTACCGTTTCTCACTGTGCTGGCGCCTTCAGAGCGGTACTACCAAGGCAAGGTTCGCAAGCATAAGAAACTCACCGAATGGGCACGTCAGATGGTACTGCAAGCCCGTCGCTGGCTTCCCAAACGCTTCCTGGTGGTCGTCGCAGACAGCAGTTTTGCCGTGATTGACCTGCTCTGGCAGTTGCGCCAGCTGCCGAACCCAATTTGCATGATCACGCGCTTCCGCATGGATGCTGCACTCTATGAGCCAGCCAAACCCACGCCAGGTGCCATGGGTCGCCCACGCAAGAAAGGTCAACGCTTGCCTACTTTAGAGACAATCGCAGCAGATCAGCACACTCATTGGAAACGCATCACTGTCCAGCAATGGTATGGCGAGAAAAACCGAATGATTGAGATCACCTCCAAAACAGCGGTCTGGTACCACACTGGCCAACCACCTCTGCCAATCCGGTGGATCATTGTCCGCGATCCAAAACAGATCTTCAAAACACAAGCTTTGTTGTGTACTGACCTTTCCGTTTCTGCAAAACAGATCCTCCATTGGTTTGTGCGGCGTTGGCAAGTCGAAGTCACGTTTCATGAAGTGCGTACTCATTTGGGTGTGGAGACCCAGAGACAATGGGCTGACCTTTCCATCTTACGGATCACGCCTGCCTTGCTCGGCTTGTTTTCGGTTGTCACTTTACTGGCCAACCTCCATGCCCAAAGACAAAAATTGCCTGTGCAACAAACTGCCTGGTATCCCAAAAAGTTACCCACCTTTTCGGATGCCCTGGCTCTCGTCAAGGAAACACTTTTTGCCCAACGCCATTTTCCTACATCATTGTTTCATACCCACATCCGAAAACCTCATCGAACTCGATCCGTTTACCACTTCTCTCGCTCTATTCATGCCTTTTCCCGTCTTTCATTTGGATAAAGTCTAGCTTAGGGCGGTGGCAAGACATCCCATGGATTCACGAAGGAGGAAATGGCCCTGATCTCGAAATGCAGGTGAGATCCGCTGGAACGCCCCGTATTGCCAATCGCGCCGATCACATCGCCCTGACCCACGCTCTGGCCACAGTTCACATTGAATGCGCTCATATGAGCGTATAACGACTGGAAATTATTCCCGTGATCGATCATGATCATATTGCCATAGCCGTAATTGTTCCAGCCTGCATAAACAACCACACCCGCGTCCGTGGCATATACGCCTTCGCCTTCATTGCCTGCGATGTCAATGCCCCAGTGATTGGCATTGGGAGCATAATCGAAGCCTGACAGATGATGATTGTTCGATGGCCAGATGAATGCGCCATAGCCCACCGCGCCACCACTGATGGGACCGCACGCGCCAGGTCCCAGCACACGTGCAGAAGCGGGGTTCTCGCGCGTCACGCCCAGCGGAGCGCTCCATGATATGAACTCACGTCTGCCATTCGGAATCACCAGCCACGTCCCGACCGGGATATTCGGGGTTGTAAAATCGCCGATGGTTGCCGGGTCAAGATTATTTTTCGGATAGTTGATAATGTCTTCTGGCGTTACGCCGTAGTATGTCGAAATGCCGTTCAGACCCTCGCCTGGCTGCCATTCGTGGTATGTACCATCAACGGGCATGATGTTCAGTTCCTGCCCGGGCATCAAGGCGTGAGGATTATCCAGCAAAATATAATAGTTTGCCCACAAAACTGTTTCAGGCTTAAGACCGAATCTTTCCGCGATCCCAAAGATCGTATCGCCCGCCAAAACTGTATACTTTTCCACATCCTGCCTCGGACGGGAGGGGATGGTGGTATGTACCTGTGCCAAACGCGGGATGCCGCCAAACGATTCCAGGCTGGCTTGCTGGACACCATCATTGATTTGCAAGGCGACAGTTGGTACCGCTTCCAGGGCGCTGGCTGCAGCCTCAGCCGGTTCCAGCCCTTGCGAGTAAAAGAGTCTCAGTAACCAGATCACCGCGACGAGCAGTGCAACGGACAGCAGTGTTGTTCCTGTCCGCAGCAGAGACTCGCCCAGGCCTATCCCAACCAGGGTATCCACCAGACGCGCAAAAATCCCAGGCGGCTGCTCTTTTTTTGACGGAAGTTTGTTGTTATCCATGTTGAGTTGCGTTCTCCAAACAGATTATCATAACACGGGCAAAAAATAAGCGTCAACCCGCCTGCCCCGACGCTTATCTGACGTTAAGCCGATGATTGATGGTCATTCCTGAGTGTGAATCGTATGAGCACAATACCTAAAAGGCAGATCACACCCCCAACGATCGCCGCAGTAGGAACGTTCCAAACCTGTGCCATCCAGCCGACAACGATGCTGCCAAAGGGAGCCACTCCCTGCAAAGCCCAAAAGTACAAGCTGAATACCCGTCCGCGCAGGCTATCCGGCACCTGGGTTTGGATGAGGGTATTCATCATCACCAGTTGAGTAACAGTTCCCCAGCCGATGAATGCCAGCAGAATGAACGCGATATTTATGTTGGTGTTGAATCCCAGAGCGATGACCGGAACGACAAACGCAATTTGCCCGAGTGTGAGCATTTTGTGCTTGTCCGACGAATTCAGGGCTGCTGCAAGAAACGCGGCGATCAATGCACCGACTCCCTGTGCAGCATACAGGTTACTGGTGCGCGTTGCGACCATGGCTTCGGTGTCCACCATGGATTTCAGTACATCGCGTGCCAGGGCAGGGATCTGCTGAACAAGAGGGATACCGAAAAAACCGATCAATGCTGCCATCAGAATAATGGACCTCACAACGACATTCTCCCGAATGTATGTCAGTCCCTCCTTGAATTCCCTCTTTAGATCCCGGTGGACGCTTGTCTCATGTGAGACTTTGTATCTCGTCTGGGCGAGAAACAGCCCGCCAATAACAAAGACGAAGCTGATGCCATTCACCAGGAAAACCCCTGCCTCACCCCCTGTAGCGGCGATAATCCAGGCCGCGCACAGGGGACCGATGACACGTCCAACATTGAAGGCGGTTGTTTGCAGCGCAATGGCGCTTGGCAGCGCTTCCCTACCTGTCAGCTCCACCAGCATGGCCTGGCGCGCGGTCACCTCCACGGCCACGGCTGAGCCATAGAAGAACGCCAGAACGACGATGTGCCATATCTGTATTTGACCTGTGAACGTGAGAAATGCCAGCCCAAATGCCTGAATGGACATGATCGCTTGAAAGATAATGACCACTTTGCGTTTATCCCAATGTTCCACCAGGACACCCGCGGGCAATGCAAACAACAACGTGGGAAGAGTACTCGAGAAGCCGATGAGTCCCAGGTCAAGTGGGCGGCCGGTCATGCGATAGGCAAGGTAGGGTAACGCCGTGGCTTGCATCCACGTGCCGACGACGGAGATCAGTTGACCCATGACGAACAGGACATAGTCGCGGGAAGCAAGCGCGGGAAAACGTTGCGCGATCAGCGAACGATTGTTATTTCCCATCCCTTTAGTTAACGGGGACGACCAGTTCCGGGATGTCGTTTTCAGGCTTGTTGACCATTGTACTGACCGCGTACGCGCTCATCTCCTCAGCAGGATAGGGCTTGATCAACGGCTGCAGGCTTTCCGGAGACTGAGGCGAGGCGTCCAGCCATTTGGCATAATCGCGCGGGTGCAGGATGGCAGGCATCCGATTGTGGACGAGGGCCGTTAGCTCGTTCGGCTCGGTGGTGATGATGGTGCAGCTCCTGACGTGCGAGCCATCCGGGCTGTTCCACGAATCCCAGAGCCCGGCGAAGGCGAACGGTTTGCGGTCCTGCATGTGAATGAAGTAGGGAGTTTTTAGTTTGCCGCCGGGGCCAGTCTTCCATTCATAGAAACCATCCGCCAGGATGAGACAGCGTTTGTGTTTTAGGCTGCCGCGAAAGGAGGGCTTTTCAGCGAGGGTTTCAGCACGCGCATTGATAAGCCTGTTGCCAATACTGGGATCTTTTGCCCACATGGGGATGAGCCCCCATAGGAAAAAATCTGCCTCATTGCGCTCGTCGTTGGGTATGGCCAGGATGGGTTGTGTGGGCGCGATGTTGAAGCGTGGCGCAAACTTTTCGGGGAATGAATAGTTTTGAAATGCATCCTGCAGTTCAGCAGGGTTGACCGTCAGGGTAAATCGTCCGCACATGCCTACTCCTTATTTGATTCTCTTTAACTTTCTATAATCGCCATCTCGCATTGTTATGCCGGCCGCATCCAGGTGTTCAAGCAGGGCCTGGGCATATTTGCGGCTTGTGTTCAAAAGATCGCGCACTTCAGCCAGGGTGATCTTTTCATGTTGAACCAGCGTTTCGCGTATCTTCGCCACGCTCGAATCATAATCCTGTTTGCGGAAAATGACATCCACAGAAACAGGAGTAAATTGTCCCATTTCGATCAACGCGTTCAGGACTTCCTCCCCGACCTCTGCCTGCGATTCCTTGACGCCCGGCGGGTTGAAGGGATTCTGTTCGAACTTGCGTTTTAATACATCAACCTTTTCCTGCTGCCCTTTATCGAACATGATCTCATGGCCGGGCTTTGCAAGAAATGCGGAGCGCTCCGTTAGCAGTTGATCCGTGGCTAATTTGTTGATCATGGCGTTGAACACACGCGCCGACAGTTTGAGCTTGCTTTTCAATTCTTCGCGTGGAATGCCGCGTCGAAGGGGAAACGCCTTGTGATAGGCATCAACGCTTTGCAGGGTTTTGTCCCGCAGAGTACTCCAATGAGAGATGGCTATGATAAGGAGATCGCTCGTGATGCCCGGTGTGCCAACCTCGAGAGGGATCAGGGAACCGCTGGCTAGTAATTGGTTTAACGCAGATTCAGCATTCGCAGGATCGAGCCGTGAACGGCTGATAATTTCCCTGATGGGAGCGGCATTTAATGCAAGTGCGGCTTCGAACAGGATATCTGATGGTGTGCCCTGCGACATGGACTCCAGAGATTTCAAAACATCCTGATCGAACCGTTTGTGGCGTCCCCTGGGTTGATGGTCAACGATTGCACCGCCTCCAAGCGTCTCAGCAGGGGACGGCCGGCGCAGAATATATCGATCACCGCGCACCGCGACAACAGGTTCACGCAATTCGAGCTGGATCCAGCCTTCATCGCCCGCAGTAATTTCTTCCTTTCCGAGCAATCGAAGGGTTGCAATGGTTTCACTCGCGCCGACAAAGAATTTCACTTCATCGCCGTGCTTGAGAGATGTGGAGATATCCTTCAGCAAACGCAGATGTGCGTCCAGCCTGCGCGTGGCCTGATAGTGACCCGGGCAAACAACGACCTGGCCGCGCTGGATGGTCTCCGCTTCGACGCCAGAGATGTTTACCGCGGTGCGCGAGCCTGGAATGGCTGTCTCTTCCTTCTTCTTGTGCGTCTGCAGACCGCGTATCCTGCCCTTCTGACCTGGTGGCAGGATCTGCACCTCATCGCCAACCGAGAGGCGACCATCACTGAGGGTGCCAGTCACGATCGTGCCGAATCCACTCATTGTGAAGACGCGATCGATAGGCAAACGCGGACGATTCAAATCAGGTCGGGAAGGTTTTTGTTCAAGCAACGTTTGGAGATTTGAGACCAGCGAATCAAGTCCACTTTGGGTTTTGGCAGAGACACGTACGATGGGCGCATCCTGCATAACGGTATCGCTCGCGGCCGCGCGAATGTCTGTTTCAACGAGGTCAAGCCAGGCCGAATCCGGTGCGAGGTCGGTCTTGGTCAGTACGATCAGCCCGGCAGGAATTTGCAGCAAATCCAGGATCGCGAGATGTTCCCTGGTCTGTGGCATGACTCCTTCATCCGCTGCAATCACGAGCAGCGCGGCATCGATCCCCCCAATGCCCGAAAGCATATTTTCAATGAAGTCACGATGGCCGGGTACATCCACAATGCCCACTTCCTCCTCGTTGGGAAGGGTGAGCCAGCCGAAGCCCAGTTCGATGGTCATCTCGCGCGCCTGTTCCTCCTTGAGACGATCGGGATGGGTGCCGGTGAGAGCTGCGATAAGGGTGGATTTTCCGTGATCTACATGGCCTGCTGTTCCGATAACGCGCATATTTCAATTGCTCCAGGCGCCGTCCCCGCGGCGATTTGCAAAACCAGCGCCGGGGGCGGCGCTGGGAGCTTGAAAGTTACTTCTTCGTTTTCTTCGTCGCCTTACCGTGTCCCATGATACGCTCATAGGCAGAGAGCCACTCATGAGCGACATTCATGAGTTCCTGGAGCTGCTGCTCGGTGGCAGATGCCGTCTGATGCATTTGATCCTGGACCGTTTCGATCATCTCATTAAATGGGCTGATGCGTTCCTCCAGCTTTTGCACGAGGCGACGTACATCCTTCGTACCTTCGTCCTGCGAGAGTGTATGGCCCATCCATCGTTTTTGATCGTCGGCTTTGAATGTGACCCATTCCTGTCGCAGGCGCTCCTCTGCGAGCCTCTGCATTTCGGTCACTTCGTTGATGCGACGTTCGAGTTTGACGTTGAGCTCGTTGTAGGTTTCCCTGGCGCGCTTGGCAGCACGCATGGATTCCTCAAGAGCCACCACTTGCGCGTCGAATGCCTCGGTCTGTAATTTTATCGAAGCGTATTTTTCCTTCCATTCTTTATAGGAACGGTCACGATCGATCTGCGCCAGGGATTGTTGTTCGATAAATGCCATCTGTGCAGCTCTGCGCTCAGACTCGGATAACTGTAACTCCCGGATACGGGTGTCCATGTTCCTGAGGCTATCCACGCCCAAATCGGCTCTGGTGCGCACTTCATCAATACGTTTGCGGAGGGCAGACAGTTCGCCCTGCACGTCGGCGACGCGCTTTGCCTCCTGTTTGCGAGATTCATCAAAGACGTGCTGCGTTTGGGTGGCTTCGTGTGCAATACGCACGGCTTCCTCTATGGGAGGCTTCAGTACCTTGATGGCATCATTCAGACGAGCTTCCTCGAGGATGCGGGCTTTGATGTCACGCTTGATGGGTGGGAATTCACGTTCTATGGATTGCCTGAGCTCGTCAATTGCCTGGATGAGTGGCTCGAAATCCTCATGATGCCGCTTGGTGACTTCGATGTCGCGTTTTTGATGTCGCTTCTCGATATCTTCAATGGCCTTGTTCATGTCTTCGCGTTGTTTGGCGAAGATCGCGTCGAACTCAGCGAAGCGTGACGTGCCGCCTGCAATCTCCGCAATTTGTTTGGGAAGAGGTTTAATCTGTTTGGCAACTGTATCGATATTTGCCTCCAGTGCCGCCATCCGTTCATCCAGGGTGATGATCGTTCCCCTCGACTTACGATGTTCTTCGTCCAACCATTCGAGGCGTTTGACGATTTGTTCAAATTCCATGACTTCCTCCAGCAGTTAACATTTGGTCGATTATACCGCTTGCCATCCTGGCACTTCAGCGCCCGAGGCGCTCGAACATCAGTGGCAAATCAGATAAAAAGTATTGGATTGTTTGCGGGAACAAACCCAGGACAAAGAGCCCGATCACGCCCAACCCGAGCATGATCTGCTGCGTCAGGCTTTCGCGGGGCTCCCAGCTTGTGAACTCCTCTGCCATGCTGATCACCGCCAGCGAACGGAAGGCGCTGATGAGCAGGCCAATGATCCCGAGCCCCATCCACAACGCGGAGCTGATCGAATCGCGCGCCAAATTTTCCCAGAGTGCGAGCCGGGCAGGGAACCCCGCCAGCAATGGAAACGCGGCAGTCGACAATGTGGCAACGATCATGCCCGTACCTGCAAACGGCAGGATCCGCAACAGGCCACGTGATGGCCCAAAGCGCATGGTCTCCACGTGCTCCTTGATCACAGTTACCGAAAGGGACCAGACCGCCAGACCCAGAGCGCGTGCTGGGATCAGCAAAAACAAAATAGGGATGCCCAGCGTAGAGTTCAGGCTGAGTGCAAGGATCGAGAATCCTGTTTCGGCGATGGCTCCATACGCCATGATACGCGCCAGGTTCCGTTGGAACGCGGCGAATAATCCGCCTGTGACCAGCATGGCGAGACCGGCGAGCCGCAGCGCTACGGTCAACTCTGGAGAAGAACGGAGCCATGAATATCGATCAAGGAAGCCCGCGCCAAAGATGATGGTGATGGTGGGCACGATCCACATCACAAATCCGAGAATATACGGCGAAGTTTCCTCTGAGAGCATGGGAACCCAGCTGAAAAGTGGAAAGATCGCCAGCAAAAAAGCAAAGCCCAGCCCAAGCATGGAAGCAGATTGCGCGGCGAGCGCCAGGTCGCCGGGGCTGGCTTCCACGCCCCCAAGCAACCAGCCTGCCAGCATAATAAATGGCATGGCCAGCGTCTGATAAATAAGAAAACGTGTCACACCCCTGCTGGGTGGTGAATAAATGGGGGTTAAAAGCGGGATGGCGAGCAGGACTGCCATTTCGATAAAGAGCGCGGCATATAAAAATGGTTCCACCGCGATGGATGCCACCATCAATGCGGTGATCATGAACCCGATGGGCACGAGGCGCGTCGCAGCTCTGGATGCCTCCGCACCGAAAAACCATAGGGCCACCCCGCCATAGATCAACGCGAGAAGGGGCCCCTCGGTAGGCTGGATAAGAAGTACGCGTCCCAGAACGGTGAGTGACGATTCCACTTTGAGCGATGTGCCCGCCACGGTTATGGCGAGTTCAATCGGGATATATTGCGCTCCCAAAGCCAGCAGCAGGCCGATCACGCCACCCATAAGACTCAGAACACGCTGGTTGTTGATAAACAGCAATAGCATGCCAATCGCAAGTGGGAAAATGATCCAGATGGTCGGCGCGTTCATTCCACCTCCACCTCTGGCTGTGTGTTTTCCGCGACCAGTAAATAGGCCCCAACGAGCGCAAGCCCCAGGTTAATGACGGCAAGCAGCGCAGCAACAAGTATCGAACCTTCCACTGCCGAATATAAAACTTCAAACCCTGAAAGGACTGTCATCAACCCGATCACCACGCGCAGGATGTAGGAGGTAATTCCAAGGTGCAGCAATCCCATTCCGATCAGGAGCAGGCTCCCCCCGCTGACCGCGTAGCCTGCATCCGCCATGATTGTGTCCACGCCGCGCGTTGCCACAGCCACGATCAGGACAACCATGCCCGCTGCGAATAAACGGAACAGGCGTCCTCGCGGCCAGAGATCCTGCTCATCAGCATCCTGGGATGGCAGGCCCGAACGCGTCATACCCAGGATTGCCGCGGACATCCAACCCGCAACCAGTTTTACCGATGCCATGCCCACAGGCCAATGTTGCAGGGTGAGGATAAATATGCCAAGATATTGAACGGCGAGCAGGATAATGGTCCATCGCCAATCGCGTACCAGGAGCAGCCCCACCGATGTGACCAGGATCATCACGACGGCGATCCATGCAAGGGTCAATGCCATGCTCACGGTCTCCCTTGTGCGAAGACTGTGATAAAGAGTACCAGGAAAAGTAAAGTCCACATAATGCCGCTTTCACCTTCGAGCAGATTCGTGAGCGCATTGCTTACACGTCCCATTTGACGGTAGAGATCCCAAAGGGCCTGGTAGCTCCAATCGAGCCAGGACGTGTTTGTGGGGCCCACCCAGTGAGCACGGACCGGGTTGAGGATGCGTAAACGCGGAGTAAGCCAAAGCAGGCCCACCGTCAGTAGAGATACGATGATTCCCGCAACCAGGTTGCCGAACCGCAGGGACCCATCCCAGCCGAAAAATCCCAACAGTATGATGGTCGCCAGCAAAAGCATGACTCCAATTGGATAAACGTTCCTCGCCCAAATGGGTGGATCCGTGTTCATGATGCGGGTGCCTGTGCGCTGACTGTGACGGATGAAACCAGCCAGAAGCATGGCGTGTGAAACCAGCAGGAATGGAAACGCCGGCCAGAAACCTGTTCCACCACTATTCCAGCCGGTTGCGGTGAGGGAAAAAGGTAACGATGAAATGCCGAACGCGCCGACATACAACGCGCGGGTCAACCATTTGTTTTGTTCAGAGAATAGGAACAGCGCACTGCCCGAAAGGATGAGCGCGCAGCTCCAGGCTGCCGCACCGATTGGGTTGGATCGTAACGCCGCCGCGACCACCAGTGATCCCATGCCGATCAACCAGAAGGGTCGGCCCGTTAATTCATCAGGTGCGCGCAGCCACATCCAGCCACCATACACGGCCGCCAGTGACACCAGCATCAATAAATAAGGAGCCAGCGGAGATGCCAGGCTGCTGGCAGGGATGCGTGCCAGCAAAACCAAACTGGAAGCGGCAGAGACCATGCGGAGCCCGGTACCAAAGCCGCGCCGGAGCGCAGATTCGCTTGGGTAAGGCAGATGAAGTGGAAGCACGCCCATTCGGAGCGCCGCCGCGAGAACCAGATATAGGCCTGCCTGAGGAGTCGCCAAACGGAAATCTGAAAGCTGACCGCCTGCCGCGCCGACAGTATCCGCCCAAAGCAGGATCAAAATTCCAGTCGCGCGTGAAGCAAATGAAATCACCACGCGTTCGCTTAATTTGGGATCCTCCACAAACCAGATCTGCACCACGAGTTCAACGAGGTCAATCGCTGCCCAGATCAACACAAGTGTCAGGGCGTTATCAGCAACGACAGCCATCACGCCCAGCGCTGTGAGGGTGAGAGTGCCTACCCAGCTGATCGGGCTGGGGAAACGCGCCCGTACCACTGCGGTCAGGATGATCGCGAGGCATAAAGTGATGAGGCTCAATGCAAAAGCCCATGAGATCCCATCTGTCAGGAACGTGGGGGATTGGGGAAAAATCGTGGCAGGTTGCCAGGCAGCGAACTGCAGCCTGCTTGGCATTTGCGATTGCCACATAAAAACGCTGACCCAGGCAATCAACGTGCTGCCCACCGCAAACAGCCAGTTGTAGCGAAAACCTCGAATAAAAATCCGCAGGAGCAATAGAGTAAGAGCTGTCAATGACAGGATCAGAAATGTTATAAGAATGGACATGCAACGGCAATTTTATCAGGTTTGCCCCGCTCGCCTCCATTTCGACACGAGGGGG
>JANMSY010000437.1:0-2190 GCA_031389865.1 Anaerolineales bacterium
GCGCTGCTTCTGTTCGCCTCGCTCAGCGAAAACGGTCAGCTTGCCCAAAGCGGATTGCTGGTCATCGTCCAGCTCGCCTATCTTCTTCCCGTTATTATTATCTTTGCCTGGAGAAGGATCCACTGGAAGTCTCTTGGCTTCGGAAAATTCGAATGGAGCGTACTTGGCATCGGATGTGGGTTGCTGTTTGCCAGTTATGTGCTCATCCTTCTGCACAACCTCCTGCTTATGGCTTTGGGCATCGAGACACAAGGCGAAGAGATCGCAAAACTTTTTGCATCACTGGAATCGCCTGCCTGGTTTTTCTTTGTGGGAGCCATCCTTGCTCCACTGGTGGAGGAGATTTTTTTCAGGGGATTCCTCTTCCAGGGCTTCCGGCAGAAGTATGGCTGGGTCAGTGCCATGCTCCTGAGTTCCGGGATCTTTGCCGTTGCCCATTTGGACCCGGTGTCACTTATCCCTACTTTTATTCTCGGCAGTCTGCTTGCTTATCTTTATTACAGGTCAAACTCGGTATGGCCCGGTGTGATCCTGCATGTTTTGGTGAATTCATTCGGGCTGTGCTCTGCGTACGTGTTGACACAATACCCAAACCTTATTCCTGTGTGATCAGCCTGACCTGATTTTCATAAAAGAAATAATCCCACGCCCAGTTGATCAGTACCAGCACGCGGTTTCGGAAACCGATCAGTCTGAAAATATGCAGGATGACCCAAATCACCCAGGCGCTAAATCCGCTGAACGAGAGTCCCCAAATGCGCGCCACAGCCGCATTGCGCCCAATGGTGGCAAGCAGGCCGGGATCTTTGTAGTGGAATGGCTCGGGCTGCTGTCCCTTTAGGATCTTTTGGATGTTTCGCGCTGCGGCTTTTGCCTGCTGTTGAGCGACCGTAGCAAGCATGGGCAGAGGCTGACCGTTTCCGTTTTCCATATATGCCGCATCGCCAATGACAAAGACTTCGGGGTGTTGGGGCAGCTGCAACGTGGACTCGACCCGGATCCGTCCCTGGGCTGCCTGCTGCACCCCAAGCCTATCGGTGATTTCCGCAGAGCGCACACCCGCCGTCCAGATCAATGTATGTGTGTTAATCAGCGTTCCATCTGCAAGCGTGACCTGTCTTCCGTTGTAATCGACAAGCTTGCCGTTCAGCATGATGTCCACCCCTTTTTTTCGCAGGAGGGCATGGGTCGCTTTGCGCAGTTCGTCAGGATAAGCCACCATCACATCCTGTCCCGCTTCCAGTAGGAGGACACGCACATCGTCCAGATCCATGTATGGAAAATCCTTGGCCATCACGTGAATAATTAGTTCCGCCAGTGCGCCCGCCGTCTCCACTCCTGTGGGTCCGCCGCCGACCACCACGAAGGTCAGTAACGCGCGGCGTCTCTGAACATCCACTTCACGGCTGGCTTCTTCAAGCATGGTAAGCAGATGATTGCGCGTTTCCACAGCACTTTCAACATTCTTTAACTGGAAACCGTGATGTTCAACATCCTTCATGCCGAAGAAATTTGTCTGTCCGCCGACAGCCAGGATGAGGTGATCATAGGCAATGATCGAACCATCTGCTTTGACGTATTGCGAATCAAAACTTATTTCAGATACTTCGCCCATTTGGAAGTTGATGTTCTTCTGTTTGCGGAAGATGGTGCGCAGAGGGTAGGCGATCTGGGAGGGGACAAGACCCGCAATGGCGACTTGATAGAGCAAAGGCTGGAACAGGTGATAGTTATGACGGTCTATAATCGTGATCTGCACGGGTGCATTTGCCAGTCTTTGCGCAGCTTCCAGCCCGCCGAAGCCCGCTCCGATGATCACCACATGGGGCACTTTTTGAATTTCCATACCTACCTCCTTATTGTGAAATATTACACAATTATTATAACTAAAACAGTCTTATTTGTAAAGAATCTCCGCGCTCACCTGGGGTAAATAACGTGAATCATGTATAAGCCGAATTTACATGACATCTTATTCCTATCCATGATTGACGTTAATCGAGGCTTCATCGTCCCATCCGCTTTATGGAAAAGCGGAAGCGGCAATTACTGTCCCGCCACTCCGGTGACACGTGACCAGATGGCCGTCTTCCTGGTGCGTGCCTGCGGCCTCCCGCTACCGTAACAACAAAGAGCATCTCACATCTTTATATCGTAAGTCACCTGCATAACCCTGGTGCCTGGCTGAAC
>JANMSY010000501.1:0-3422 GCA_031389865.1 Anaerolineales bacterium
TTATCATGTTTGCAATCGTCAACATCCCATCCTCGTTCACATATTACAAAAGAATAGTGAGATAGATCGTGGTAAATCCGCAATATTAATTTCATTATAACACTTTTAAGGTAGAATTTCTATAAATAAATAGTGTTACGCTGCAGTCGCAAGCCAATCCACTATCTGTCAGGAATAATTCAAGACAGTTTCATTGTATCCCTTCAACTAGGGATAAGATTCTGGCGACTGCACGACCGATTTCGCTTTTCAGGTATAATACCGCTATGAGAACGGTAAACAGGATTTAAAATTCCCGGTTGGCATATCTATTCGCCACGGAATCTCGTCTTTACAGTCTCACATACTTTAAGCTCAGCCAGCACTCCAAACATCCCAGAGATATTGCAGCGATTCTCAAATCCAAGAAAAATGAACCTGAGATGGACTATATCGAGGGATGGGCAATTTGCTTAGGAACGAAATGCTTGACAATGTTTCTTAAAGTTAAGTAATATGTACGCTGGAACGTCAAATTTCAAAAAGGGTATGGTCGCTGTACTCGGAAATCAATTTTCGACCCAATAGAGCATCGTTTTAAGCTCATCGTAGTCCACATGGTTACCTAAAAAGGTTGTCCTCACGGCTATGAAAAACCACTAAGCCATGTGGACTACAGTTTCAAAAAACCGAAACTGGTTCGGGTCCGTGAGGTCGAGAGTTCAAATCTCTCCACCCCGACAGTGGTCCACACGGCTAGCCCAAAAGGCTAGCCGTGTGGTTTTAAGCCGGCTGCGAAGCAGGGAAAATGTGTTCCTCAAGGCTCTTTTCCGTGAGAGTCCAGGCTCAACTCTTTTCGCCAGGATCAGACACCTCACGGGTAGTTCCTCTTTGGATTGGTCACCACAAAAAATTGAGTATCAGGATATCCATCATCAACTGTACGTCCTCGCCCATTACGCCGTGTGCGCCTCTTCATGAGTTTTGCACCACGAACTTGACTAATGAATATACGGTTTGAGTACGTCCCGTGAAATATAAAAACCACGCTTTACAAGATCCTCGTCGCCTTCGAAGGCACGATCCTCATGCTCAATGCTGACCACATCATCATAGCGAGCTGCAGTCAGTGCTGCAAAGAACTTCCCCCAGTCCATGTCCCCGAGACCGGGCAGTCGTGGCACCTGCCACCCCATGCCCTGTGACAACACACCATTGTTATACAAACCTTCAAGGTCGATGTGCAGATCTTTTGCATGAACGTGAAAAATCTTGCTCGAGAATTCACGGATGACGCGTTCATAATCGATCATTTGCAGGATGAGATGCGATGGATCGAGATTCAACCCGAAGTTGTCATCAGGGATGATCTCCCACATCCTGCGCCAGATGGCGGGCGTGCTGGCCAGATTATTACCGCCAGGCCATTCATCGTAGGAAAAAAGCATCGGACAATTTTCGATGGCGATCTTAACACGGTGTTCCTTGGCAAACTTCACGATCGGCGGCCAGATCTTTGCATAGTCTTCGAGGTTTTGTGGGACAGTTTTGTCCTTGTCCTTGCCGATAAATGTTCCCACGATCGGCACTTCCAGCAGTGCCGCGCCCTCGATGACCTTCTTCAAGTGTCCGATGACCTTCTCGCGGTGTTTGGCTTCCGGGTGAAGGGGATTCGGGTAATATGCCAGTGAGGAGATTTGCAGGCCATAAGCATCCAACATGGTGCGAATTTCCTTCGCCTTGGGCTTATCCAGTGTGGCAACATCAATGTGCGTGACACCCGCGTAACGGCGGGCCGCTTTTTCGAACGGCCAGCAGGCAATTTCGATCGCCTCGAAGCCGCTTTCCGCGCCCCATTCGGCGGCCTGTTCGAGGGTATTGTCTGGCAACGCGGCGGTCAAAAATCCTAATTTCATATGTTCCTCCTTATTGAACGAGATGTGAACTCGCTTTACCTGACTTTTATCCACGCCTTTTCGAGCGCACTCCGCTCGATGGCTTCACACAATTGCATTTCGTAATGACCATCGGCGAAGGTGGGGAAGTCTGGTACTCTGCCAGGATCGCCGGTGATGATGTAATCATAGATCTTGGCGTAGAGTTGCTTGAATGTATCAGGGAAGCCTTCGTTGTGACCTCCCGGATAGGAGGACACCGCACGCGCTTCAGGCGACAGAAGAGACGGGTCTTTCATCAAAATTTGGTTGGGTCCTGCTCGATGACCGATCCACAGCTCGTTGGGTTTTTCCGAATCCCAGCCGAGCGACGACTTGGACCCGTTGATCTCGTAGAAGAGGCGGTTTTTGCGTCCCGATGAAACCTGCGAAACGGTCAGAACACCGCGCACCCCATTTTCGTAATGCAAAATGATCGTGGCGTAATCCTCGGTATGGATGGGCTGGTCAACATAATCCTCGGGAGTGAGAATCTTGCCCGTGTATGTTTCAACAGGCTTTGCCGGCTTCCTGCGGATCGGGTGGAAGGTCTTGAAGTCTGCATATACTTCATCCACATGCAATCCTGTGATGAAGGTCAGAAGATCGAGCCAGTGAGAACCAATGTCAGCGACCGCGCGCAAGGTACCTCCATATTCAGGCTCGAGTCGCCAATTCCAATCGGTCGGAAGTAGCAGCCAATCCTGCAAATAGGATCCCTGCAGGATGAAGAGGTCACCCAGTTCACCACTTTTCACCATGCTGCGTGCCTGCTGCGCCAGCGGATACATGCGGATGTTGAAGTTGACCGCATTGACCAGTTTCTTTTCTGCCGCAAGTTGAACAAGTTCCCCTGATTGTTCAGATGTCATTGCCAGCGGTTTCTCGCAGATGACATGTCTGCCAGCAAGCAAAACAGCTTTGGCGTGCGGATGATGTAAATGATTTGGCGTGGCAAGATGCACCACGTCAATGTCTGGATCGGCAAGCATTTCATCCAATGACCCATAGCAGCGTGGGATGCCAAGCTGCGCGGCTTTCAGTTGAGCGAGTTCAGGCGTATTCTCAGCAAGCCCCAACACATTGATCCCGTTGCGCCGCAGACCTTCGACATGTGCCGGGCCGATGAAACCTGTCCCAGCCACACCAACACCAATTGATTGTTTCGTGAGTTGTTTGGTCATAAGAATTATCCCTTCGAGTGGCGAATATGTTCCTGAAGCAGAGTCCGGTTTCGGAGTCGCGAGCGGCGCTCCTTCTTTCATGCGCTTGAAGTCATCGAGAATGCTTGCCGTCAAAGTCTGTTTCCATAACTACTTGATGCATTCAATTTTAGTACCTATTTGGCAGGCAAACACCCAGAATCGAATAACATAAAGACCTGCCGATTGTGGAAATGGCAGATCTTTAATATGAAAGGAAACGTCCGGTCCTAGGTATGTTTTTCTTTCAGCCGTCCTTTTTCCTTGCGCGTATTGACCAGCACATCTGTGTAATGCTTGTTAAAAG
>JANMSY010000518.1:0-15781 GCA_031389865.1 Anaerolineales bacterium
AGTGCCACAAAAAGTGTCACTTATTCGTAATCTGAAGTAATACTGTTTATTTAGAAATTGATGCAGGAACAACATTCTTTTGGCTATTGGCTCAGGCTCAAGAGGAAGGCGCTCGATCTCACTCGCGAAGCGCTGGCTGACCGCGTCGGGTGTTCCGTGTCAACCATTCGTAAACTTGAAGATGAAGAACGCAGTCCCTCAGCACAGATTGCCGAGTTGCTGGCTGAAATCTTCAAGATTCCCACAACTGAAAGAACAGCCTTTTTACGGTTTGCGCGTGGCGACTGGAGATCGGTTCCAAGCTCGAGGGATGAAGAGGCGCCCTGGCGCGCCTCAACCCAAGCACTACCCCAACAACCCCGTTCGAATTTACCGGCAACCTTTACTTCCTTAATTGGGCGGGATAAGGATATTGCGGCTGTCCAGGACTATATGACCAATCCAGATATCCGCCTGGTTACCTTGATCGGCGCGCCGGGAATCGGGAAGACGCGCCTGAGCATCGCGTCAGCGAGCAAGTCACTGGCCGAGTTCTCCGATGGTGTTTTCTTTGTCGCGCTGGCTCCGCTGGATCAGCCATCCTTGATACCTTCTGCCACCCTGCAAGCGCTTGGATACATTGAAAAGAATAACCTGTCTCCCGAGGAACGTCTCATCGAAGGCATCGCGAATAAGCGAATGCTGCTCGTGCTGGATAACTGCGAGCACCTGATCGAAGATGTAGCTCGGCTCGCCTCTTCCCTCCTTACAGCCTGCTCCCGCTTAAAAATTCTCACTACCAGCCGCGAAGCGCTACAAATTCTGGGCGAATGGCTTTATTCGGTACCTGCACTGGATATGCCAAAAGAATACTCCATCGTTGACGTAGAAACCATTTCTGAGTTTCCAGCTCTGGTGCTGTTTGCCGAGCGTGCCCGCGCAGCTCGTTCCGATTTCGCACTGAACGCCGAAAACATCCCGGCCGTCGCAGCCATCTGCGCACAACTCGATGGATTGCCATTAGCCATCGAACTGATTGCCGCGCGCGTCAAGACGTTTTCACTAGAGCAAATCGCCGCACGGCTCGGTGATCGCTTCGCATTGCTAACCAGCGGTAGTCGAATCGCCCCCTCACGACAACAAACATTGCGCGCGACTCTGGATTGGAGCTATGAGCTGCTGACAGAAACGGAAAGAGAACTTTTTCGACAACTTTCGGTCTTTGTGGGTGGTTTTACATTGGAGGCGCTCGAATCGGTGGCGCTTCTGGATTCAAACCGATCGATCCTCGATGCGCTTTCACGCCTCGTGGACAAATCACTGCTGCTCGTCGAACAGCAGGATCAACCGCGTTACCGGTTTCTTGAGCCGATCCGTCAGTATGCCAGAGATAAACTGAATGAGACCAGAGAATCGAACTTGATCCAAGATCGCCATCTGAATTACTATCTCCGCGTCGCGGAGGAGGCAGAGCCATACTTATTTCGCGCCGGGCAACAGGACTGGAAGAATCGATTGGAGTTGGACCATGATAACTTGCGGGTCGCGCTGGCATGGTCGCTCGAAAGCGATCAGATCGAAGCGGGACTTAAATTGGCAGGGGCACTGGCATGGTTCTGGCACAGTAAGGGTCATTTAAGCGAAGGCAACTTATGGCTGGAGAAAATCCTTGCATCTGGCAGCGGCACCCAGGGAAAGGAGCGAGCGAAAGCGCTGCGCGCATCCTCCATCCTATCAACGGATACAGGCGATTACATTCGAGCCAGAGCCTTTGCCGAATCAAGCATTAAGTTATATCGAGAAATTGGAGACAACCGAGGCGCAGGCTTGGTGCTTGTTGACCTGGGCGGGAGCCTTCACCGTGCCGGCAGGGAAGACGAGGCAATCGAGTCGCTCGAAGAGAGTTTGCGCCTGCTTCGGGCAACTGGCGAGCGCTGGGAGATCGCCTACGCACTCGTCTGGTTGGGCGATACGCAGTTCAGGATGGGAGATATTGAGCGCGCCGCCACAAACTGGGAAGAGAGTCTGCGCCTTACCCAGGAGTGGGGGGATCACTTTGTGATGGCCTGGTCGCTTGGCGGTTTGGCGGATGTGACGCGTGTGCGCGGTGATTACAAGCGTGCAACAGGAATGTTTAAAGAATCCTTGTCTCTGTATCAGAGTTCAGGAGATAAGCACGGCCCACCGTACTCGCTGGAAGCGCTGGGATTGGTTGCCGTTGCACTAGGAGATGCGAAGCGAGCGGCGCGTCTTTGGGGTGCCGCATCGGCCTGGCGCGAAGCCATCAACGAGCCGCTCCCCCCACCCTATCAGAGGGACTATGCTGCCTCCATTACCCAGGCGCGTACTCAACTTGGGGAGGAAGTGTATGCGTCCGCATGGTCGGAGGGACACGCGATGCCACCCGAACAGGCCATCGCTCTGGCGTTAGAGGAATAAATGCCACCTGATCAATATAAATTTCAAATGGCAGCCCAGGATTTCCAATCGGCACGCCAGACGCTTCGGTGAAAAACATGCCCCGCGCTGGCTCTCATACAATTTGTATACTTATGGTTGGCTGGAAAAAGCACATCAGCCAGGGACAAATCTGCCCCCAAAACAAACCTTGCGGTTAGTTCTGCCGAGCTTACGTGTTATTTCGTTCATGAATGTAAAATCAGGATTTTGACCCTCGTATAGTTACTGATTTGCTAAATACTGGGGAAACACTTGGGCAAAAAGTCAGTCTGCTAAGGTCTTTTGCCCCAGTATTATCCTTGCAGTTAGTTCAATCGAGTTTTGCCAAGAGATATTTGATGAACGCGATGTTGGGTGAGGCTTGGGCAGTTGCGGTCCCACCAGGGGATGATATGGTCAGGGGGCGATGATACCATCACTATGAAACGAAAGCGCACATATTGAATTGATACAAGCTCCCAGCCTTGCTATGTCTGGTTCGATATCGGAAACAAGCTAAAATAGGGGGAATGGTTCAAAGTGTCAATCGAAAACAATACAGAACAAACCTGGCCCATTTTGACGTGTAGGTTGATCCCGAACGGAAAGGGCATCATGTCGAAGTCAAGTGTAAAAAATCTATTCACAATCCTGATGAGTGCGTTGTTTCTTTCTTCCTGCGGCCAATCAGCAGCCACTGAGTTGCCGATCGTAACGGCTGCTTCAACTTCACTGCAAGCCGCAACGCCTCCGATAAAGGAGGTTTCTCCAATCCCTCCGACAGGACAGGTCTCTCCAACAGCAACGGACCAGCCTTTTGTGTTGCCCAGTGGCAGACTTTTGCTCGCAGCCATTGCGAATTCTGAGCTAAGGAACACAGATCCATACTTTCCGTGGTTCAATCAATATTTTTGGCTACAACTGCCCGACATGACCCTAGAAGCCCATCCGTACCTGACCGGCAACTATCCAGTCAGAGATGATGTCGTGACCCTCTCGCCCAATCTATCCCATTTGGCATTTGGACACGAAGCCTACACTCAGTCGGGTGATAATTTGTATGCCGGGGTTTCAGTTTCAGTAAGTCTCGCAAGTGCCGATAATAACGAGGTCACTCAGATTGACCAACCCTTTACCGCGGATGCCGTCAATCACAAGCTGGCACGCGGCGATGGGATCTCCTGGTCTGCAAATAGCCAGGTTTTTGCATTTGCACGGGCACTGGATTGGGGAAATTACGAAAAAGAACATCACCTGTACATATATGATATTGTATCTGGCAACTTCAAAACTCTTAGCATTCAGACTTCCCAGCCGTCTTCGTTCGCACTATCGCCAGGTGGTACGCAGATCGCCTTCACCGATTTCGGAGAAAATCCAGGCTTATACTTGATCAACGGGGATGGAAGCAATCAGCAACTTATTGTCGAAGGTTGGGTGAGCAGCAACCTTGTCTGGCATCCCGATGGGAAACGCATATTTTTCATGCGGGATAAACCTGAGATCGGTATTTACAGTATTGATGTTTCTACAGGGGCAATTACACCCATCACGGTGACAAGCGACCAAGCGGGTCTTCTAAGTCTGTCGCCAGATGGCAGCTTCCTCACCTATGAAGACAGCGGCATTAATGTTGTCAGTTCAAATGGAGGTGATCCGTTACGGTTGACGCGAGGCATTGGTATGTATCAATGGGCCTGGTCACCTGATAGCCAATACATCGCATACATTTCAACTGTAGCCGAGAGCATATTTGTCATGGATAGGCTGGGCAACGGCAGGGTCAGTGTTTATCACGAAGACGAGATGACGCCGGTTCAGCTTATTGGCTGGTTGCCGTGAGCAAAAGGCAGGTTGCCTGTTTCACATCTTATCTTGAGATTAACCGTCGTAACCGCTTTGGTACTCATGAAATCTGTTTTGTATGGTTGCCTGAGAAAAAAGCACGTCAACTGGCGACAAACCTTGCAGTTAGTTCGACCGAGTGTCCAGTGTGACTACATAATGAATGCGATGTTGGGCGAGGATACCACCTCTTATGTGCATTCTCGATGATATCCTTCTTTTGATTGGAGGTGATCGTTCAAGCCTGGCTTAGCGCAACTTCGACTGACCTGAAATTGACTGGGGTTGAATTGAATCCTTTAACGATCAGCCATACTGCAAGAACTATTTCCTGCACGGCCAATGGAAGAACCAAAACCATCTGGGTGGTTGACATCGGACTGAGGAGGGCGAACAGACCTGACACGCCGGAAATGAAATAGGGTATGGCTGCCAGGAGACCCCAACCAGATAACCAGCGCGGCACGAGTTTGGATTGGTACAACACATGGTAAAACATCAAGGCGCCCAGGATAAAAACAATTGTCAAGACATGACCAATTTGATCGTGGGCTTGCAGGACTAAATCACCTAAAGCTTGAAAATAGGAAGCATCCACAGCACTTGCTTTGGTATATTCCTGACTGATTAAGGGTAGGGATAGCCAACCCATTACAAGGGCAAGATAAGTTACGGCCTCGAGCGCTCCCCTGAAGACAACATATCCAACCGCCAGGGCTTGGTTGTATCTTTTCAAGATCGGAAACGTCATTACCGGGACCATAGCCAGTGCAAGGCCCATCGTCAAAACAAAAAGCGCCCCGATGACGATTTGGTTTGGATTCGCAGAAACTTGAGCAAGATAGTCTGGCCTCTCTAGAATAGGCCCCGTAAAAACAAGGCTTAATATGCCTGCCACCGTCCCAGTGATGTACAGCACTCCAACAATTATCGCGGTTTTTCTGTTTGTCTCACGGGGGCTTCCTTTTGTCGTATTCATTTTATAACTCCTCTTAGTATTGTTATGTCACAGTGATGATTACACTTCCCGTTTTGTATCCCTTTTCGACATAGCGGTGAGCTTCGGCAATCTGTTCCAGGGGGTAACGTCTGTCTATGATCGATCTTATTTTCCCCTCTTCAATGAGCTTCTTGACGAGGACCAGGTCTTCAGGGCTTTCGGATGACAACGCACAGATTACTTTTTTGCCATTCCTCATCGAGGTCCATAACATTTGAAAAAGCTGTTTCATCTTGAAACTGGCTAAAAGATAGATTCCATTTGGTTTGAGAGAGTTTTGACAGCTTGAAAATGAACTCTTGCCGAGTATGTCAAAAATAAGATCGTAGGTCTCGCCGTTTTTGGTAAAATCTTCCCTGGTGTAATCAATGACCTTGTCCGCACCCAGTGCCTTTACGAATTCCAATCTTGGGGTGCCGCATACCCCGCTGACCTCTGCTCCAAAATGCCTGGCAAGCTGAACTGCCGCTGAACCAATACCCCCTGAAGCGCCGTTGATGAGCACTTTTTGCCCGCGATGGATATTTACTTTTCGGAGCAAACTCAATGCGGTGAGCGCTCCATAAGGAACGGTAGCAGCTTCCTCGTATGTCATGTTGGCGGGTTTGATTGCCACAAGCCCATTCTCAGGTACACACAGATACTCGGCATTCGCCCCCATGCTCTGACCGCGGTACCCAAAGACCTGGTCGTCTTTTCTGAATCGTGTTACACCCTGGCCGACTGCTTCAACTTCCCCGGCAAACTCACTCCCCAGGATATTTATTCTTGGTTTTGTGAATCCAAAATATATTCGTGAGGGAAGCCAGAGGGGAAGAGGCATTGTGAACCTGGAAGGAGTAATTTCTTTGAAATTTCGCGCCCAAATATCTCCGATGTTTACAGTTGTCGCATGGTTTCTTATTAATATTTCATTATCCCGGGGAGCAGGCTTTTCCATCTCTTTGAGATGAAGAACATCGGGTGGTCCGTATTCCGTGTATACAACTGCTTTCATAATTTTTCTCCTAAGTGGCTATGTCGAGTAAATCTGAGGGTTTTAGATTTTTTGATTGTTCAATTGGAATCAGCTTCGGGATCGTAGGAGAATACTTCATCCAGCGGAACGTCAAAAGCGAGCGCAATGCGAAAAGCCAATTCCAACGAAGGGGAGTATTTTCCCTGTTCCATGGCGATAATGGTTTGCCGCGTGACTCCCACTTTTTCAGCTAACTCTTGCTGGGTCATTTCATTATGAAAAAAACGCAATTTCCGAATGTTGTTGTTGATTCGGCGTTTGACCATCTTAGAATCCCCTCCGATAAAGATACAACCGTGAAACATCCCCAACAACCTGAGCCACGACTCCAGAGAAGATCAGCAGTGTGAACATCACCAACGGTGGCTGACCACGGACAAAGGTCAGCATGGAAAGAAATCCGCCGATTGAGGAGATAAAATATGTGACTTTTGTCCCTCTCAAGTCAATTAGCCTGTCTCGTTCATCTTCAATATCTTCAATATCAGGCTTTTCCTCCCCTGTTTTTATGGCATGAATAATGGCGGAGAGGATATGTGTGAGAATCGTGGCGAAAATCGTTATGATAATTGCCAGTGCAATGATGATCCCCCAAAGGCGAAATACATTTGTCGTATTGAAACTCCCGCCCTGTATCATTTGAAACACCCTGATTGAATAGAATCCTAAAATAAGTGTGAAGTTAGCTAAAGATACGGCGATATTTTTTTCTTGAAATGACATAGTTTCCTCACTTCTCTGCTTAAGTTTGCATTTAGTAATGTTTAGTTTACATATAGTAATATAAATCATACTTTATGTCAAGTATTTATTACATACAGTAGCAGAAAAAAGGGCCGCCGTAAAGCCTGACCCACTTTAGCTCTCATGTGAGTTGTCTTGACTGCCTGTCTGAGACAACAACTCATCAGACAACAAAAACTTTGCCGACAAAACGACCCTTGTGGTCAGTTCAATAAAGTTTACCTGTTGTCTATTTGATGAAGGCGATAATAGGATTCGCTTGAGCGGTGGCAGTCCCACAAGGGGATGATAGGGTCAGGGGGCGATGATACCATCACAGTGACAAAGAATACTGCGACTCCTTCTTATTATTTCTCAGCAGGGCATGACGCAACGTGCAAATACTTTTGACATTCCGCCACGGTAAACGAGCGTGTCGTGCGGGATTGAGCCAATGCCAGTAAATCGTCAACTTGTAAGAGAAATATGCGGACAACTCCATCATTACTGGCTACAGCGAGTTGAGAGCCGCCATTCAACGGACTGAATGCAACCCCATAAGCACCGCCCCCGCTTCCGGGCAGAGTGAGAAGTTCCTGTCCTGTCTCCACATCCCAGATCTTTGCAGTGTTATCGCCGCTGCCGGTGGCAAGGAATTTTCCATCCGCGCTAAACGCAACCGGTCTGAGTTCTGCAGCATGGCCTGTGAGTGTGAGCAATTCTTTGCCGGTAGCGGCATCCCAGATTTTTGCAGTCGCAGCGCCACTTACTGTGGCAATCCTGCTTCCATCGGGACTATAGGCAATATCAGGTCCGCCACCTGCAAAGGTCAGGGATAATTCGCCCGTTCCTACATTCCATATCTTTGCGGTGCCATCCGTGCTGGATGTTGCCAGATGTGTTCCGTCGGGGCTAAAGGCAGTGCCCAGAACGATTCCCTCATAATCAGCGAAGACCTGCAATTGCTTACCTGTTGCAGCATCCCAAACCCGTGCCGTTAGGTCAAAACTGCCGGTGGCGATCAAAGTGCCATCCGGGCTGAATGCGAGATCGCGCACGCCATCCTCGTGCCCGGAAAGCATAAGCAACTTCCTTCCAGTAGCCGTATCCCATATGATTGCGGTCGCATCAAGACTGCCGGTTGCGAATCGAGTCCCATCGGGACTGAAAGCCACATTCATGACCTCGACATCGTGCCCAATTAAAGTCAACCGCGGTTCGCCAGTCATGGCATTCCAAATTGTTGCCGTACCATCACCTCCATTTGTTGCGAACTCCTTCCCATTCGGACTGAAAACAACCCGCGTCCCATAACTAGCTGGCGGACCGGAGGCTGCCACCATTTCCCTCCCTGATGTGAGGCTCCATATTCTTGCTGTTCCATCAAGACTTGTGCTAACCAACCGTTCCCCATCCTGGCTGAAAGCGAAACCTGCGATCCAACCTGTATGTCCAACCAGTGTGAGCAACTCCTGACCGGTGCTGGCATCCCACAGCTTTATTGCATTCCCGTTGGCGGTACTCAAGCTCAGAGCGGCCAGCCATTTTCCATCCGGGCTGAAGATCCCAGCGCTGCCATCGGGAAGGATAAGTCGTGCCTCGCTCTCTTCCAGAGAAATGGGCTCGACAGAGTCAGGCGTGTATCTCCACACTTGTAATCCACTGAATGTGGCAACTGCAACTGCTGTCCCATCCGGGTTGAAGCTAACTTTATAGATCGTGAAATTTGGAAGGGTGCGCAACCGCTCACCTGTCACCACATCCCATATGGCCAACGTGCCATCTTCGCTGGAGGTGAACAGTAACCTCCCTTCAGGGCTAAAGGCCAGGCCTCCCACTTCGGCAGAATGACCTTTCAGAACATGGAGTAATTCGCCGTTGCTGGCATCCCAAATCCGCACAGTGGTATCCACACCGCCTGTGGCAAGATATTTTCCATCAAAACTAAAAGTAACAGAGATCACATCTCCTTCATGACCGGAGAGAGTTCTAATTAGACTCCCTGAAACAGGATCATAGATCTTTAACTGATTGCTGTCGCAGGCGGCCAAGAGTCTCCCGTCCGGACTGTAGGCAATGCGTTGCTCTGTGAACAGGTCACCGGGTTTGGTCGTGCCAGGCAGGCGCAGTTGTTCCTCACCCGAGTCTCCATCCCATAGGATTGTTGTTCCATCATCCCCGATCGTGGCAAGTTGTTTTCCATCCGGACTGAACGCTGCAGAAAATACCCTCGTCTGATGACCTCTGAGTGTCATCCGTATTGGAGACGCAACGATGGAATTGTGCAGGGCTTCCACCGATTCCGGCATCACCGTTCCATCCACATCCCTGGTTGTTGCAACAGATTGCAGGGCAAGCAGGATGCTGCGTTCCGGATCCACATCCAGGTTGTTGATCGATGCAAGGGCAAGTTCGCGGGCTGTGGCAAGACGTCGTTCATGCTGCGCTGTGACCGCGGTCTCCCGCGCCTGCGATCCGAAGTACAACGCAATGAAGGCCATCAATAGAGCAATCACGAATGCGCCAGTCAGGTAACGGGCTCGCCTGGTCATCTGTCCGGCAAAACTTGTTTGTTCCTCGGCGCGCTGGTTTTCAGACTCAACCAGTTTCTGTGCAGCTTCCAATTCGCGCTGGCGCTGTGCTTCACGCTCAGCTGCCTCACGTTGAGCCCCGGACACCGAGGCCTCAAGGAACTCAAACTCTATTTCATTCATTTCATCCAGATGCGTTTTTCCCCATTCCTGTGCCTGTGTCAGGCGAGCGCCGCGATATAACAGATCAGGATCATGATCGAGCGCGCCCCATTCCTGGGCGGACTCGGTTAATTGATGGTGCAAACGTAAACCTTCCCGGTTGTCTTCGAGCCAACTGCGCAGCCTGGGCCACTCACGGATCAACGCCTCATGGGCCACTTCCACCGTATCTTCATTTGTGACAACCAGACGTGCATCTGCTAATATCTTCAGAAGATTGTGTGTGGTAGTCGTATCTTCAGGTTTTAGAACCAGTTCAGAGATCGTCGCTCGTCTACGTGTATCACCTGTTGCAGTTTCGTCCCCCAGTTCTGTTAATCGCAGAAAGATGCGACGGGCAACATCCTGTTGGTCATGCGTGATCTGATCGGCAAACACAGCCTCTGCAGTTTCAGCAATGGCACCACGCACGCCACCCGAAGATGTGTAACCGCTCAACGTCATTACCCGTCCGCGTCTTCGTGTCCAGGTTTCCATTAATGCATGCGATAGCAACGGCAGGACACCCGGTTCACGCCCTACATCATGCAGCAGAAGATCGACCAATCCGGGTTCAAACTCCCAGCGGCCGCGGCGGGCAGGCTCTTCAACGGCGCGGCGTAACTCTTCCGGACTCATGGCACCGATATATTCCTGATTCTTTGCCAGCGTTTCACGCAGTTGGATGTAGTTGGCACAGTGCCCGTAAAAGTCTGCCCGCAAGGCGATCAGAACAATGACCGGACCATCCGCTTCGGACGCAGCTGTAAGCAGGTTGTCGATAAATGCATTCTTTTCCTCCTCCGAGCGGCATAGCGCGAACAACTCCTCAAATTGGTCGATCACCAGGAATAGCCGTGATCCGTTCTTTGAAATCAAACTACGCTTTGCAAAGATCTGCAGGCTGCGCCGGTCACGCGCCATGTCATCCATGAATGCTGCAATCGCAGAGACCGATTCGTTTTCTTTGATAAGACTTGTCGCCAGACTCTCCAGGGGATGAGCAGTGGGGGTGAAAATGTGAATCTGCCAATCAATAGTTCTCTTATTCCAGCGCACGCTTGGGATCATGCCTGCCCGTACCAGCGATGATTTTCCACTGCCCGAAGCACCAACCACGGCCAAAAAACGCATCTCATTGTGCAATTTGTTTGATGTCAGGGAATTGAGACGCTCGACCAATTTGGTGGTTAATTCCTCGCGCCCCACAAACAGGTCTGAATCAGATTCATCAAAATAATTCAATCCTTTATACGGACAGAGTCCGAGCCCTGGCGCATCCTCGCGCCTCACATTGGCTGCCAGATCCAACAGCCGGGCGACGGCCTGGGGTTCATCCTCCACTCCCAAAGCGGAAACAAAGCGGGCTTCGATCGTTGGGATATCCGGCGGGCGCAGGTTCTGTTCAAGGCGGCTGATCTGAGCATCGCTGTATCCAACAGCGATGGATAGCTCCAGTTGCGTGATCCCTGCACGGCGCCTCAAAAAGCGCAACAGATCACCAAATGTGGTGAATTTTTCCAATGTGGCATCAGGGATCGAAGCAGGCATATACCCTTCCTTTCCAAAACAAGCATTGCTTTCGTTCTAGAATAGCACTTTTTGTGTGTTTTGGAGAATTTTGGCAGGAAATGGCAGGAACGGTAGGCGCCCGGGCGCTAGAGTGAAGGTATCGAAACGACCCGCGTGCACAACCTTCTGCCAGGAGAGTGCAAACCTAGCTGGTCAAAGGAGATCGAGATGCTTAAGAACCGTTTGTTCAATATTTTGATGATCGTCGCGTTGGTATTGGTTGTCGGCCTGACTGCCCGTGAAGCATTTGCCACGGCGGATGTTGTGTCAAAAGCCAATGCCGCAGATGAGACCCTACTGTCAAAATGTGCCATTCTCCCATCCCAGTTATCCCTTCACACCGAATACAACAGTCAGAGAGGAATGTGGGTGACTTACACGGGGCAGGGTCCCAGTGGCGTGGATGGTGGATTGATCGAACTGCTTTCCGCGTATCCCACCTGCTCAAGATAAGGAGAATCCATCATGAATCATTTTTCCATTGAATCCACAGGCAAAGAGAAGATTAAGTCACTGATGAAAGAGGGCATGGAGAGCCAGGCTTTCTACAGGTCCAGGACTCCAGCACACGGGCTCTTTCATCGGGTACCAGGATTTATGCTCTGGTTAACAATTCTGGGAATACTGGTGTTGTTGGTCCGTTGAGTATTTTATGCAAGTACGCCCCTTCAGCAGGGGCGTACTTGTTATCAAAGTTATATTTGTAGAGCTTGTTGTTTATCGGCAAAACAAGCCGGATGATCAGTTCAATCAGGCTTACGTGCCTGATGAAAGCAGTGCTGGGATCTGCCTGGATAACGATACTGCTTGTGTAACCTTGAAGTGATGTATGTAACTTGCCTTGTAAATATAACCCCACTACAATAATCTCAGTGAGTCGGGAAATTGAAACAAAATCAATTACTGTAGGGAGGACAAATCTCCCGGGAAGAACAGTCATGTTTACAAAAAGCTGCACATCTATGCATGTACGAATTGCTCTTTTGCTGGCGCTGATGGCAGCAGCCTTTGGGGTCCTGCCGGTGCGAGCAGCTGCCATACGCTATGTCAAATGGAACGCGGGTGGGGCAAATAATGGGACTTCCTGGACAAATGCGTACACCAGTTTACAGTCTGCTCTTGCAGCCGCCTCCAGCGGAGCTGAGATCTGGGTCGCGGCCGGAACCTATGGGCCAACTGCTGGTACTGATCGAACTGTTTCCTTCACACTCAAGATTGGCGTCGAGATTTATGGTGGTTTTGCTGGTACAGAAACATTGCGGCTGTAGTGCCACACCCAGCCTGTACTGTCCCGCCACCCCCGTGACACGGGATCAGATGGCCGTCTTCCTGGTGCGTGCCTTCGGCATCCCGCTGCCGTAAGATAGTATCCAGGCGAGAGGCAGGCTTCAACAGCCTGCCTCTCTTTGCGTTCGGTCAATACTTTTCCGGAATATCACCCCCCAGATCAATATCAAAAAGTCCGTCTTGTGGACAGGCAACCAACTCATTAGCTCAAACCAACGACGGTACCCTTTTACCCCTTTATTTACTTCAAGTTACCTGCGATTTCGGTGACAGACACTGTACAAGTTGGCTATTGAATCTACAATCCATATTGGGTATGATGAAGATGGGAGGTACCAGAAAAATAGAAATCTGGAGTGACAGTTGGTTTGTAGAAATACATATTTTTCGATGGAAAGGTTATAGATGAAAAAAATCATACGCTCTCTTACGTTTGCATTGATGATTTCATCGCTCACGGCAACTGCCGTCTTCGCTTTGTTCACCAATGGGGGCTTTGAAACCGGTGATTTCACCGGCTGGACGAAATCAGCTTTTATAAACCAGGAATTTGACGATCCGCCCGGAGCTGGGGGAACAGACTTGAGTGCCATCGTTGGCGGTCCCGCTGCAGCTCCGCTGAGTCTCTCAGACCCGAATACCGCTGGCAGCCTAAAGTATCCGGCTGCCGGGCATTATTCTGCCCGCGTCAATAGTGAGCTTTCCAATAACGACGGTGGTTATGGCCGGAATGCCAATACCATCTCGCAGACGGTTTCAGCCGTTCTGGACCCTTCGGACAGCCAGGTGCATGTACGCTTTAACTATGCTGCCGTCATGGCGCAGCCTAATGATGACCAACATGAGGAGGATGAACTGCCTTACTTCCGCATCCGGGCTGTAAACACAAGCAATGGCAACGATGTACTATTCGACTTTTATTCCTTCGTGGGCGAGCCGGGCAGGAACTGGTTGGACGGGGCCGCTTTCGAGGACGACGGCGAACGCTGGCAATATATTGATTGGACATCTGTGGACCTCGCTTCCAGCGCCGCTCACCCGGTCGAGGCGGGCGATACCATTATTCTGGAGATTACCGCCTCAGGTTGCTCGCAGGGTGGACATCCAGGTTACATTTATATTGATGAAATCACAGACCTCCCAGACGGCTCACCGACTGGTTTAAGTATTCAAGCTGCAGGTCCGGCAACTGCTACCGCCGGTTCCACCATCACCTATACCTATACCTTCAATAATGATACAGGGAACCCGCTTGATCTAACGATCGTCAGCAGCCCACCGACCCATGTTACCTTTACAACCCTGAGCGATGCAGTTCATTGCAGCGGGACGGCACCTGTTACCTGTAATTTCAACGGCATTGCGACAGGCAGTTCCGGCAGTTTCACCATCACAGGCGACATTGACCTGGCAGCAGCAGGGACAACGCTCGTCCATGACAGTTACACGATTAGTGCAACTGGCTTTCCGGCTGTGAGTGGCACTCCCATGATCACAAACGTGCTCCCCGCGGGCTCAGCCAGTTTCACTCTTGCTGCATCGGGTGCTGCAACGTTGAAACCTGGAGATCAATATACGTATACATTGAACTACACAACCGATATGGCCGTCAGCAACGCCCAGGTTAGCCTGACACTTCCCGGCCACACCACATTTGTCTCATCTGATAAGAACTGCACGGTGGCAGGCGGAGTTGCAACTTGCGATTTGGGTGCCCTGAGCGCTGGCAGTGGCTCCTTCAACTTCACTGTCCTGGTGGATAGATTGAAAAAGGTAAGCCTGCCTCTTACCCTTGATACGGGTTCCTACTCAATAGGCGCACCGGATGCCGCGACCATAAACGGCTCCGCTACAGTTACGGCAGATGTACTGACACCTTTTGCAGATGTGCCTGAGGGCCACTGGGCGTTGGATTTTATCCAGTCGCTTTGGGCGGCAGGAATTACGAGCGGTTGTTCAGAATCCCCCTTGATGTATTGTCCCGAGAACTACACGAATCGAGGTGAGGCAGCCGTTATGATTGAGCGCGGCATGGGAAACTTCTCACCGTCCCCATCTCCAGCGGGCATGTTCGCCGATGTACCCTACCCGGGTCTTGAGGGTTTCACACCCTTTATCGAAGAAGCCTACAATGATGGCATCACCTCAGGTTGTTCGTTGAGCCCCCTCATGTTCTGCCCGCAGAGCTTCATTACGCGTGGGCAGGCAGCCGTTATGATTCAGCGCGGCATCGGAAACTTCTCACCTTCCCCATCTCCAACGGGCATGTTCGCGGATGTACCCTACCCCGGTCTTGAGGGTTTCACACCCTTTATCGAAGAATCCTACAATGACGGCATCACATCGGGTTGTTCGTTCAGCCCTCTCATGTTCTGCCCGCAAATCAATGTCTTACGTACTGAGATGGCAGTCTTCATTCAACGTGCCTTCAACCTGCCCATGCCATCCTGAGCACAGCAACTGTCTGGCAGGAAATGGCGATCTTCATCGTTCGCGCCTTCGGCATTCCAACGCCATAGGTTGGCAGGATTCAAGTATTCATAAAAACGAGGCAGGCTCATAGCCTGCCTCGTTTCCTATTAATGAAAGCCCATGGGTCAGCGCCTGACCTGCAAGCTGATCTTATCCAGCAGGAAATCGATCAGGTAATGATTGACTTCATCCGCTGCGTCGCGCTGCACCCAGTGCGTGGCTTCGGGAAACAGGATCAGGTTGCCCACGTCCACGTGATCCATGCTGGGACGCGCCATGTGGTGCGTAAGCGCAACGTCCTGCATGCCCCACATCATCAGGGTCGGGACGCATATCTGCATTTCTTTTGGCCAGCGCGGTGGATGGCGGGCGGCCGCGCGATACCAATTAAGCATGGCAGTCATCGCACCCGGCTGTGCCCAGGCTTCCTTATACTTTTCAATATCTTCATTTGTGAACGTGTCGATTTTCCCGCTGCCGCGCAAGGCACGGACGGCGCCCTGCCAGTCAGCGGCCTGCATGCCTTTCTCGGGCAGCCATGGCAGTTGAAAGAAGAAGGCATACCACGAGCGGCGCATCTGCTCGAGGTCGCGCTGCAAAAATCTCCACATCACCAGCGGATGCGGCACATTGAGAATCCCAAGCCGCTGTAACCGCTCGGGATGTTTATACGCCAGCATCCACGCGACCACCGCACCCCAGTCGTGCCCCACC
>JANMSY010000525.1:0-1912 GCA_031389865.1 Anaerolineales bacterium
CCTACCAGTTCAGGGCGTCCCACGCCAAATTCAATGCCATCGTAGGTCCATGTTTGGGGAATGAGGTTCATCGAAGAGACGATCCGTCCCGTGGCTGTCTCTTCGACAAGGGTGAAATCGTCCGGGCTGAAAGTCGGGTGCGGGCGAGTGAGCAAGTCATGGGTCCAGGCGGCGACGCGTAGTGAATCCTGTGCATCATCACCAAGGATCTGGCCGTTGAATGCGGCCAGCGCGTCAGCGTCTTCAGGTGTCGAGCGACGCATGATTAGGCCATTGCCCAGGTCACGCAACATGGTTTTTTGTTTGGTAAACATAAGCGTAGCAATCCTGTGGATAATTTGTCCAGTGAGGCGAGTGCCTGGCATGCGGCTGCTAGTACCCGCACAGGACACTCGCCGTTATAAGAGGGTTTTGAGTTGTGCCAGGGCAGATTCGGCGTCCTTAAAATGGATGCCCTGCATGCCGACCGTTTCACATCCTTCAATGTTGACGTAAAAGTCATCGACAAAGACCGCCTCGTTCGGACTCACCCCAGCCTGTTCCAGCGCAATTTTAAAGATCTTCGCTTCGGGCTTTGCCACCCCCACCTCCGCAGAGATGACGATGTGGTCGAACGCGTCATCGAATTTCTCGCGCACGATATAGTCGCGCAGGTCGCTCCATGCATTCGAGATCAGTCCTGTTTTATATTTGCCGTGCAGGGAACGCAGGAAATTCAGTATTTCATGGTCAACCACATCGCCTGCAAAAAATTCGTCACGGATGAGGGCCATTTCCTCGTAGGGGCGTTTCAACCGCTGCATCACCGCCTCCCAATGCTGCAGGGACGTGATCGCACCGATGGACGCCTGATGGCCCGTCTCACTATCGAAGACGATCCGGCTGAGATCATCGTATTCCATGCCAAGGCGTTCCGCTAGCCGCTCACGCGGCGTCTGATATTCGGTACGGACGATGACACCGCCAAGATCGAAGAAGACCGCGCGTATGCTCATTTGCTTTTCTTGGCAGTCCTCTTTTCTTTGGGAGCTGTTGCAGTTTCAGGTTTCTGCGCGGCAGGCGCTTTCTTGGCTGCTGGCTTCTGCTCCTTGACTGCCTTCGGTTCGGGGGCAGGTTCTGCCTCAGCAACGGGAGCCGCTTCCGCCGTAGGAAGAGGTGCCTCGTGCTGGGGGTTCTCCTTCATTTCCACCTCCAACTCCTTGAGCCCGTCGCGCCAGTTGGGCATTGTCGCCTCAAGTCGCGGGCGCGGGATGGGATTGGCGCGGCGGCAACGCGGACAATGCGAGTCATAATGCGACAGCTTTTTTGAATCCATTTCCTGAAGGGCGTCGAGTTTTTCAATACGAACGATTGTGTAGGGCGTCTGGCAAAAAGAACAACGGATGTTCATGGGTACTCCTCTTTTGAAAATTATTTTGGGCGAGCCTTGCGAAGGCTTGAATCCTTCGCAAGGCTGTATCAAATATCTTTATTAAAGGGATTGTACACTGATTTCAGTACCCTCACGCAGTTCCTTTTCGTACTGATCGAATGTCTGATGAACGTGCATGCCTGCGGTTTCATACAGACGCAACGCACCGGTCAGGTTTTGGGCATCCACGCCCAGACCCACTTTCCGTTTGCCACGTCGATAAAATTCGTTGAACGAATGACGCAGGAGGGCAAGCCCAAGTCCGCGTTTTCGCCATTGACGGCGAACGCCCAACGTTCCAACCCAGCCCATGTCGGGATCATCAAACGCATGAGGCCGACAGAGGTTGATGCCAGCGATCTCATCTCCATCCATTGCGACAAATAACAATGTTGGGTCGAAGCCTTCATGGATCCAAAAATGCTTAAATCGCTTCAAGCCTTCTTCGATGGGTTCCTCCACAAATCCGTAGTGATCACGGAAGGAGTCCTCTGCAGCGCG
>JANMSY010000596.1:0-7694 GCA_031389865.1 Anaerolineales bacterium
CAGTTGACTGCCACCATCGTTTGACAGACAAACAAAGAAATAGTTCCGGGCCTACCTGCTCTGGTACACTTTCCCGAATGTCGAAAAGAAACTTCATATTCATTAGTGCCGGATTGCTCCTGCTCGCAATATTGATTCTTCAAATCCCAGCGGTCAACAGCCGCCTCGCATGGCGGTATGAAGTCGCAAAGACCATGCAAGGAACGTGCTCAATCCTGTTGGTGATGCACCAACAGCGATCCCAAATACACCGGCACCCGCCAGCGTTGTAAGCCCAACTAGCCAGGCTACCCCGACTAGCGAAGTCATTGCAACACCCATTCCACCCACACTGGCGCCGCCTCCGCCGCAAGCGTTTCTTAGCCCACCACCTTACGAAAAGCAAACCCCGAACAACTGCGGTCCCGCCGCGCTCTCGATGATGCTGCACATGTTCGGTTGGACTGGAGACCAAAAGACGATTTCGGATGTGATCAAGCCTGTCAACGGCGACCGCAACGTCAACCCTGAAGAGATGGCTTATTGGGTACGCAATTACGCGGGTTGGCTTCGTGTCGAATATCGTGTGGGTGGGGACATCGAAACACTCAAACGCCTGATCGCCGCTGCATATCCCGTGATGATCGAAGGGACTAGATCCCTCAATCCCGATGACACGGGCTGGCCTGATGATGATCTCTGGGCGGCACACCATCTACTTCTCACGGGATATGACGATGCAACTCAAACATTCACCGTGCAAGATGCGTATCGCGGACCAGATAAAAAGATTTCCTATGAACAACTGGAATCAGAATGGAAGCCGTTCAACTATTTGTACCTCGTGGTTTATCTTCCCGAGCGGGAGGCAGAGATCCAGACTTTGCTCGACTCAAACTGGGACCAAGACCTGAACCGGCAAAACGCGCTAGCCCTCGCGCAGTCGGCTGCGACTCAAGACCCAACCGACGCGTTCGCGTGGTTTAACGTGGGCAGTAACCTCGTGTACTTTGAACGATATGATGAAGCCAACGCGGCTTATGACAAGGCACGCGAGATCGGCTTGCCGCAACGCATGTTCCGCTACCAATTCAGCCCGTTCATTGCTAACTTCCAATCAAATCGTACAGACGATCTTTTAGCTCTCACAGAGTATGCCCTGCAACGCACGGAAATGTCTGAAGAAACATGGCTCTGGCACGGATGGGCTTTATATCGCCAGGGCAATACGAACGGTGCGATCGAAGACTGGCGTAAGGCACTTTCTATCCGACCTCGATATGAGGATGCGTTGTATGCACTCAGCTTTGTTGGTGCGACGCCGTAGCGGCTTACATTTCTTGGTAGCAAGAGTTGAGTTTTGGAACCTTGTTCCAGATGTGTTGAAGATTGCCTAACTCACCTCGCCAATTGTCAAGATGAATCGGCGATCCCCGCTGTCTATAACCTTGTGGGATTATCCCTGGCGCGCCCTTGGCTTCCTCCCCAGTCCTCGCCGCTGCAACGCAATCCCTTCCTGATATTGGCATTATGGGAAACTTAGTGAGGCGGTTAATACATAAGTAATTATTCCAAAGTTTGCAGACCAAACTTCGTTTATCAAATATCAAGTCAATAAATCCGTCGTAGAACCTTTTGCGTGGAACCAAGAATGGCCTTATCCACCGCAACACCCCGGTCCGGCATTTGGACCGCATCCAAGGAACTCTATTGCGGAGCCATCATTGTTAATGAACCACCTGGGCCCTCGCCAAACGGGGTTATTTTGCGAGAAGAACAATAGCAGTCTCGTCCAGCGAATGTCGGCCCAGTTCCACCCGAATCAGCAAAAGTCTGTGCTCAGCGAAGGAGATACGATCAACATAATCCGGTAGCGAGTGATTTTGACCAAAGTGTGTCTACAAACGGCTGAGATGTTTATAAGACGACAAGTGGCGCCGTAGGCGGCACTTGTTTTCAAAAAAGAGTTCTAATTAGTGTAGATCATAATGGCTAAGCCCTAAGTACTGGGCCTTCGGGATCGCCACCACAAAAAGACGTCCCCAAGTTGAAATCCCATTGGCTGCGATACAGGTCTGGAAAGTCACATGCCGTTCAGCAGTGTAAACCTTCCTGAATACCTGCTCAGCAGTCAAGATTTCATCGTTGCTCAAATCACGAAAGTTACTGTAGGGGCTATTGGGTTCGAAAGCCTGATATTGCTGTACTTCTGTGATTACAAACTGTTCGATCCTCCCATTTCCGTACACCAAACGGACTTCCTGCCCCACTGCAAGCTGGGAAAAAAATCTACCAGACAAATCATTGTGCGCAAGCAAACCTACGTTCCCGAATTGGGAAGGCATGCTGAATTGAGTAAGTACGCCATCAATTGGAGAAACGTAATTGGCATTGCCGGCTGGCTGCTGAACGATTGGGGAAGCTAGCACATTGGGAACGTAAACACCGCGAATGACATTCGCGTCACCATTTTGAACTGTTCTTGAGAATTCTGCGAAATCAGGGAGAGGCTCAGTGCTCTCCAGTGCTAAGGCAGGAAGAGGGTTGAAGAAAAGGGAGACGAAAATTACAAGAAGCAGAGTTGCATTTAAAGAGGTTCGGAAGGTTTTGATGTTGAGCGCCATTGATTTCTCCACTTCGATAAAGACGCTCAAACTGGCCTGAGGAACTTATTGATGCGCTTCGGCAGCCTGGCAATCTTGATCCCGTGATGCGGGATAGTAGACCCATAGCTTTGCGTCCCTGCCTTTCAACAGGTTTGCCTTTATCGAACGAATAGCTGATAAGGTTCAAACAAAACGAGCCTGGTGATTTCCAGGCTCGCGAAGGTTTTTGTATAATTTAGCTTCGGCAACCTGGCAGTCCTGATCCCTAGCGGCGGGATGGTAGATCCATAGCTTTGCGTCCCCGCCTTTCGACGGGTTTGCCATTTCGGATATTATTTGTGCATATTATAACAAAGGCTCAGGGGATTTTGCCTTTCATTTTAGTAATTCAGCTGACGGGATTGAGCCGACCTTTACTCACCCTGTTGGGACAGCTACCACAAACAAGCGTCCCCAACTCAAATTTCCTTCCGCTTCAATGCAGGTCTGGAAAACGACCCTGCGATCACCAACATACGCTCGATTGAACATTTCGCCAGCAGATAGAATCTCATTCCGATCCAGATTTCGAAATGTGCTTGACACGCTTTCCGGCTGCAAGGCCTGAAAACGTAAGATTTGCGATATAACAAAATCCTCAACCCTCCCATCGCCATATATCAAACGGACCTGTTGACCGATGGCAAGTTGTGGAAAGAGTTTACCTGACAAAGTATTGTGAGCTAGCAGACCTATGTTGCCATACTGAGTGGCGAGGAAAAACTGAGTTGCCTCACCATTGCGAATGGAAACGTTATAGGGCTTATTGGCAGGTTGTTGAACGACCGGCAAAGCGAGCACATTCGGCACGTATACACCCCTCAACACATCCACTTCGCCATTTTGTACAGATCGGCTAAAGTCCGCGAAGTCGAACAAGACATTTTCAGCAGAACCAATCGCTTGAGTCGGGTGGGGACTTAGGAAAAAGCTGGTAAGGTGGAGAACAAAGAGGCTTAGATATAGTACAGTTCGGGTCATTGTTATGTTGAGCATCATTGAAACTTCAATAGTGCGAAGATGTTCAAATCAGCCCGAAAATTGAATTTGTTTGGAGTACGCTGTCAGGCCGACAGACAGCTTGGATTTTTCATCTTACAGGTATGTCTTTATCGACTTAACCGGCGAGATTTTATCAAAGCATTCCAGATTTGCATTAATTATTCACATACGATCCACCTATGAAAAGTCGACGGGCAAATTCTCAACTTTGTAAGGATAGAAGCAGTTGAATTGACCGTCACCCCGCATATGGACTCTTTGTTCCTCTTCAATTCTGATTTGGCTGCGATGACCATAGTCACAGGCTTGCCTGTTAGTTTTCAGTGTAATCATAAGCAGAATCCCGTCTCTGACTGAGCGCAGGATGGCGGAATTTTTCACAGGCAAAATTGCTTATACCTTACTTCATTTCACAAATGTTGACCTATCTGCATTCTCTGATGAAGAGAGCAGACCAACGTCACGAGGCAGTCCGATCACAGACATGCTGCCTAAGTCGGTTTAAGGTTCCTTAGGAAAGTGCGTCTTTTGTGAGAAGAACATCGTATCAATTCCAAAGCCCAAAAATCTTTACCGATTCTTTATCTTCACTTTACAGCCGCTTCAAGTTGCAAATCTATAATGACAGCATAAAACAACACACGGATGTGTAAATCACTCTTCAAACAGGAGACAAAAATGAACAAAACTCTGAGCACGACCCTAATCGTCATAGCAATTCTTGCGCTGGCAGGCGGCATCTTTTTTGCCGGAAACGTGTATGCCCGCGCGAATGCCTTTGGTCCAGGTTGGATGATGGGTGGCTATAGTGGGAACAATAACAGCGTCTATGGCCCAAGCGGCATGATGGGCGGCAACGGCGGCATGATGGGCGGCAACGGCGGGATGATGGGTATGATGAACATGATGGGCAACTACAGCGGGAACAATAGCCGCGCCTACGGCCCAGGTGGAATGATGGGCGAATACGGTTACAACAATACTAATCTCACTCCCCTCACGGTGGACCAGGCGAAAGCCGCTGCCGAGAAATATCTGGCAAATCTCGATAATTCGGACTTGGAGATCACCGAGGTCATGATCTTCGACAACAATGCTTATGTTGTTGTGAAAGAAGCCAGCACTGGTAATGGTGCATTTGAGCTTCTGGTGGACTCTGGGTCGGAGCTTGCCTACCCTGAGCATGGACCGAATATGATGTGGAATCTAAAGTACGGCGGGCTCAATCACCAATATATGATGGGAAATAACGGCGACATGATGGGTATGATGGGCGGCAATGGTGGGATGATGACCATGATGGGCGGCTCCGGTTGGGACAGCACTATCCCTGCTGATGTTTCTGCCGAGATGACTGTCACCCCAGAGCAGGCAATCGAGTATGCACAAAAATATATCGACACGAATATCTCTGGCGCAACGGCAGCCACAGACGTAATCAAGTTCTATGGATACTACACTCTTGACTTCGAAAAAGATGGCAAGGTCGCTGGCATGTTAAGTGTCAATGGCTACAGCGGACAGGTTTTCCTGCACGCCTGGCATGGCACATTCATCGAGGAATCTGAAATTCAGTAACCAATCGATGAATAAGGCGGGCACACATCTTGTGCCCGCCTTATTGCTTTCCATGTAAAATCAAAATATGACAAAAATACTGGTTATTGACGACGAACCTGCGATCACGAATCTGGTTAGCGCATATCTTAGGACTGAAGGGTATGAGGTCTATACTGCCGCTGATGGCAACGCAGGACTCAAAGCTGCACGCGCATTTAAGCCTGATCTCGTCATCCTGGACCTGATGCTCCCTGGTATGGACGGTATTGAGTTGCTTTCCCGGTTGCGGCGTGAATCTGAGGTCTATGTCATCATGCTCACCGCTCGCACAGAAGAAACAGATAAGATTGTCGGGCTGTCCGTCGGGGCGGACGATTATGTCACTAAGCCGTTCAGTCCGCGTGAATTGGTAGCGAGGGTTAAAGCGGCATTGCGTCGTCTGAAAACGGGAGCAGGTGCAGATGTGGAAAACAGTGTCTTGTCCTTCAAATACATCCGCATCGACCCGGGCGCACGGACTGACAGCGTTGATGACGTTCTAATTGATCTTACCGCCATCGAATTCGATTTGTTACACGCCCTGGCTGAGAATCGCGGACGTGTCCTGACCCGGGAACAACTTCTCGAAAAAGTTTGGGGCGGTGAATATTTTGGCGAAATGCGCGTGGTGGATGTGCACCTTGGTCATGTTCGACAAAAACTTGGACGCGAGGATTTGATTACCACGGTACGTGGTGTAGGCTATCGATTCGAAGATGAGCCGCTTTAAGTGAGGAATCATGACTGATTACTTCCGCCGTCATCTAGGCGCAAAACTTTTGTTATCCTACCTGGCGATCATCGTTGTCGGCGTCGTGGTGTTGATCATTGCCAGCCAGTTTGTTCTGCCCACAACGTTCAATCGCCACATGGCAGGGATGGGAATGATGAACGGGATGATGGGAGGACAAGGGCAGGGCCTCGGCGGTCCTGATGCAATGTCACAACTTTACATCGATTTTCGTGCAAGTTTCAACGAAGCATTGCTGTATGCCGCGCTCGCGGCAATGGCTGCGGCGGTCGCTCTCAGCCTATATTTGAGTCGCAGTGTGATTGCGCCGGTGCATGCCATGTCCCTTGCCTCGCAACGTATTGCCGATGGACGTTATGATGAACGTGTGCAAGTACGCGGCGAGGATGAGCTTGCTCAACTTGCCATGCGTTTCAATCAAATGGCTGGAAAACTCGATCAGGTCGAGTCAATGCGCCGCCGCTTGATAGGGGATGTCAGTCATGAATTGCGCACGCCTCTCACTGCGATCAAAGGCTCTATGGAAGGATTGATGGATGGAGTCCTGCCTGCTGCCCAAGAAACCTTTCAACAGATTCATACTGAGGCGGATCGACTGAATCGCCTTGTGGATGATTTGCAGGAACTCAGCCGCGTCGAAGCCTGTGCCTATGAACTGGAAATCCGTCCTTTGGATGTTTCTTCCCTTGTGCGGACCGTGACCAAACGACTCGCATCGCAAGCAGAATTGAAACATGTCCTTCTAGATATCGAACTGGCTCCGGACCTTCCGCGTGTTCTGGCTGATGAAGATCGCGCCGTGCAAGTGCTAACGAATCTGGTCGGCAACGCCCTGCAATACACGCCTGAAAATGGCAAGGTGACTATCTTTGCAAAGCGAATTGACCATGAAGTCCAGATCTCTGTTCGTGATACAGGCACGGGAATTCCGCCGGAACATCTACCGCACATTTTCGATCGTTTCTACCGGGTGGACGCTTCGCGGTCGCGCTCGCGTCGTGCAGGTGGAGGCAGCGGAATCGGTCTCACGATTGCCCGTGCCCTCGTTGAAGCGCACGGCGGACGCATTTGGGCAGAGTCGGCAGGCGAGGGACTGGGAAGTACGTTTCGATTCACGCTGCCACCAGAAAATAGAAACGGCTCTAAAGTGCACTTTTCCTAGCGCCCTGCGAACTGTTCGCCCAGTGCGCCTTTCAATAGGTCAATCACTGCTTTATCCTCACCAACAGATAGAACAAGCACACGACCAGACTTGAAGAAGTGCGGCGGCTCTACCCAGGTAACCATACTTGTACCAATAGAGCCACCATCGGGTGCAACCTGAGCCGCATCGACTTCCATCTTTTCCGGTGATTCATATTCAAAGACCTGCACATCCTTGCCATTGACCTTCAGTATCTGTCCTGCCACGGTGAAGAAGGCTTGCTCGACTGTGTCACCGAGTTCCACCTTGGCGCCACCAGCCCGTAAAGCATCAATTAGGCTAGTTTGATCTTCCACCTCGCCGCCTTGTACGGCGGGGTTGGGTGTTGCAGAAGCCTCAGGCGCTGGAGTTGCTTGTGGCGAGCATGCCAAGCCCAACAAGAGAACCATCAACGCGATCACAATTGAAAAGAGATTGCGTTTCATTTCGTTTGCTCCTTCTTATCGATAATCTTAACTTGGTGAATTTTGTTTTATTGGGGTGACGACAGAACGCAGATTTTGTTCCTCTGAAA
>JANMSY010000602.1:0-1508 GCA_031389865.1 Anaerolineales bacterium
TGACTCAGCGTCTAATCCGAAAGCGGAGGCTGGTCTGCCGCCCGGACGTTTTCCTCCACCTGGGCAGGGCGCTTCGCACCCGGGATGGCACACGTCACCGCCGGTGACATCAGTATCCAGCGTAAAGCCATTTGAGTCATCGTCATCCCTGTTGGGACGAGTGAGCGTAATTCTTCGACAGCCTGCAAACTGATCTCATAATCCAAGCCGGAAAATGTTTCGCCGCGGTCAAACCCTTCGCCATTCCGGTTGAACTGACGATGGTCATCTTCCTGAAATGAACTTGTACGGGTTAGCTTGCCGGTCAACATGCCGGAGGAAAGCGGCACGCGCGCAAGAATACCGATCCTGCGACGTTGTGCCTCACCGAAAAACAAATCCATGGGACGCTGGCGGAATATGTTGAAAATGATCTGCACCGTCTGCACGTTTGGATATTCGATTGCCTTGAGTGCCTCTTCCACTTTTTCCACGCTCACGCCATAATGGCGCAGCTTGCCATCTTTCATCAATCCATCCAAAATATCGAAGACTTCCGGCCTATAAAATACTTCTGTTGGCGGACAATGCAATTGCAGAAGATCAAGCGTTTCCATTTCAAGGTTCTTCAAACTACGTTCAACAAAAGCCGTTAAGTTTTCCTTGTTGTATCCACTGGCGATATGCGGATTCAACCTGCGTCCCACCTTGGTTGCAACATAAAACGACTCACTTCTTTCCTTGCGGAGTTTTGCCAGCAATTGTTCGCTATGACCATCGCCATAGCCGTCCGCTGTATCGAATAAATTCACGCCCAGGTCGAGTGCGCGCTCCAATGCCGCCAGCGACTCGCTATCCTGGACGTCGCCCCACGTCCCACCGATTGCCCACGCTCCAAAACTGATCGTGGATACCTTCCACCCTGTGCGTCCCAATTCGCGATACTGCATACTGTCTCCTGGTTAGTGATCCAAAAACAATTTACACATCTCATCCGAAAAACCCAATGTCGTTTTCTCGTATTCGATCACAGTGCGTTTGATGGCGGCTTGCATGGCGTAATAGAATTTGGATCCCTGTTCAGGCGAGTCGAGATTCATCCATGCGTGGGAATCGTGTGGGATGTGAGAGAGCACGAACTGCCTGAGTGGCTTGACATAATAGAACAATTCCAGCGGGTAATATATCTTGCCTGAGTGAATGTCCGGATGGATGAGCAGGGTCGGGTCAATGGGATCAACTTCATTTGGCGCGGGACGCGTCTCCCCGTCGAAACGGGAAAGCCAAAGGTCAATGTAATTGCTGTGCGCGTAAAAATCCTGCACAGTGTGGGTCAACCGTCCAAATGCAGACCATGCGGACCTGGCATTATTTGTTTTTAGAGATGAAACAATCAATGCTCGTTGTTCATCGATGTAGGCATATGATTTTTCAAAGGCGTTATTGTCGAAATGAAATTCATCGTGACCGAACTGTCCGCTCAGTCCGTCCTGGTTGACGTTTGCTTTAAAGATCGCTGATAGCGCGCG
>JANMSY010000625.1:0-1880 GCA_031389865.1 Anaerolineales bacterium
GGCCGCCAATTCAGGTGGGATAGTTTCTCGATTTTTCTTTGCTGGCATGTCACCCTCCCGGTGTAAATCGCCTCCTCATTGTACCGTTATTGTATTCACGCGTCTATTTCGTCACAGGCGGATTGTCGTCCGCTCCGTGCAATTTTTACGGGGTGCTCGCTGGTAGGCAGGATGACGAGAAGGCCCTGATGTTGAGGATGTGTCATGTGGACTCCTTATAGCTGCGGGGCAGGCAGGCCGTGTATGCCGAGGGTCAAAGAGATTTCGCCCCCATGATGCAAGTCATGTTCCAGCACATGCCATACCACCCAGCTTCGTGATGTTACGTGGGTGTCGCGCCATTCCGGATCATCATGGGGGAAGGTGCGTGCCAGGTCAGCGGGAGTCCATAGGTCAAAGCGATCCTGCATGAATTGCCACGAAGCGTCCATGCCTGCTACCAACTCCGCTGCACTGCGCTCGGGTTGGGGCAAATCGGGATCATCCCACGACCTCAATGGGGCAACCTGCAGGTCGTTTTCCTGCATGTAATTGTTGAACCACCCGACCCGCGTCGCGATGATGTGAGCGATATTCTCTCCCACCGGGCGCAGAGTCGGCGCGGCGCGCAGGCGCATCTGATCGGCTGTGAGCGGCGCGATAGTCTCCTTGATTTGATCCTGATACCGTTTCCACTCAGTGTAGAAAACCTGTGAGAGCGTCATCCCCTGATGTAGATCGATCTTGTCCATCACGTTCCTCCTTTTAGTTGTGAGTAAGCCAGGCTATGACTTCCGATGTCCAATCGGCCTCCGCAGGGCTATCCAGCATTTTTGTCACAGCGGGTATCCACTTTGGTGGAAGCCCAGACAAGGCCTCCTCCCTGGTCGGTACCCAATACGAAACTGCTCCCAACCACTGCGATTGTCGAATCCGACGCGCTTTATCCAGCCAGTACTGATTGGTCAAACGATGCCCGGCATACTCGTCCACTCGCCATAATAACATGCGTTCTCCCTGAAGGACGACTGGCTCCCAACCATGTGATACGAACTGCGCGCTCCCTTCAACACTACACGATGCATCATCCACCCGGGTGAATGGCAATCGAAAGCCTGTTATAAGGGGAATGGTAACGACCAGGGGATAATATCCATAACTTGGGCGTGTATCCGCAGGTACCATCTCCGTGAAAATGTCATCGTCAACCTGACAGATCATCTGATCGTCCACAAAGCGCACATGTACTGGCGCTCCCTGCCCGGCGTCAAAGAGATAGGAATGAGATGGAAAACCAGGTCGATTGTGAAAGTAATAAACATGTTCGTAACTGGTGATATGGCCTTGCACTGCCAGGATGACCTGCAGCGTGCTCATCAGGACATTCGGGAAATCCATGGCGGGAGTCGTAGTCCGGCGCAGGAAGCCAACTTTATGGCCCTGGATGTGAAATGATTCCCAGATTTCACCGAGGAGTAAATTATTGCTCATTAGATCTGTTCCTAAAAAGATAGAAGTACTACGTGCTGTGTTGGGTTGCCAGCTTATGGGCTGACCATTGCTACGTTTGCATCGTATTGACGATGCGTTCGATCTGCTTGAGGTGCGCACGTTCATGGCGGGCCAGCCCATCCGCGTGGGATATGAGCGTCTGTTGAAGAGGCTTTCCCGCCCCGATGAGTGTATTCGTACGTGCCCAGTCCTTGGGTGGAAACGGTTCCAATACTGCCAGAAGCTTTCTACGCTGCTTCGTAAAGGCACGCAGCGAGGGCTGAAATTCCTGTTCGAGATAGTCTGTATTTTTTATCCATGTGCGCGGGTTTATAGCCTTGATCGTGGGCTTATCTTGGGCAAGGATTGTCATAATATAGTAGCCGCCCCAGACCTCATTACACGCCCGC
>JANMSY010000626.1:0-3467 GCA_031389865.1 Anaerolineales bacterium
CGCGCTGAGAATGCCATTGCGCGTGCGTGCTTCGTTTGCGCGCTGCTTTGAAAGTCGTCGTTCACGACGTGCGCGCAGGATGGGGATTGTGGAGGACATGGGGATAAGTATACAAGGAAATCAAAGAAGAAAGATGAAAGACATGATCTGCAAATCCCCGCGGCCAAAATCAGCCTTCCAATAAATCGCCCAACCAATCCATCAATCCCATCGACTCGGATTTCTTCCCAGGCAAATCACTGGCAACCGTTCCATGCTGGCCATTGATCAACACCAGATGCTCGCGCCCGTCGAAGGGAAGTTCGGTCACCCACACGGGGAGCAGGTTGAGGCGAAACGAGTCAACGGTCATTTTTGAAGAGGAAGTGGATATGACCTGCACAGGGAAGATCCGGTTTGGCAGGTCGTTTTTGCAATTTTTGAACGCCTGGCTGCGCGCATCCAGGGATGCCTCTGCCATCGGGATGTCATACACTTCGGCGGGCCAGTTGGCGAGAAAGCGCGGGTCGTACGGTTTCACGCCTCTCAACTCAAAGGCGGGGATCAACTTCAGGAAGACCGCGGACAGTTTACGGGAGGCAGGAATCGGCATGTCATTCACCTGCACAGGATAGCTATCGCTGACGCGAATCGTTTTGCGCTTTCTGCTGTTAAGTTGAATTTCGCTGTCATCCACTGTTTCACCCACATAGTCGATCTCCCCGCCGAGATCGAACGTCCATAACGGGAGATAGACGCCGCGCGGCAGGTATGGGCGGAATAACCCCTCCCTTTCCTGTTTTTCGGGCTCGATATTATTCGACTTGACCCAATCAATCAAAATCTTTAAGGCTTTTTCCTGATCGAACGCATGCGGGATGATTCCATCGGGCGCGAGCAGTTGCTCCTCTGATTCCCAATTGACAACATGCGGCGACCCGCAATACACACATGTACATGAGATCTGATTGGGCGGCAGAATAAATTCACAGCCGCAGCCTTCGCAATGGAAGACCTGCTGGTTGAGCGGCCTGCCATGTCCACGCGCGGTTGCCATGGCGATGATGAAATCCTTTTCATTCGCAGTACCAGGCTGTGCAGTGAACTTCTGATTGCGCGAGCAATATTCGCAAAGCAGTGACTGACCATCCGGCGCGAAGCTCATCCGTCCGCCGCATTTGGGGCACATGAAGCGTTCGGCATTTGCGGAGCGCAGCCCATCAGGTGCAGGCGGCAATTTATCGGGGTTGATAATTTCATCTGCCCTAAGTTTCCCATCCAGGATCGCCAGCGACTTGCGTGCCCGCGCGTGTTGCAGATCGTGCGCAAGACAATTCTCAAGCGCCTTGTGTTTTTCCACCCTGTCATCCATCACTTCGCTCATCCAGAACCACGCTTCGGCAAGGATGTCGTGATCGTTGCTCATATATACTGCGCGGTCCAGGTAACGGCGGGCGCTTTCCCTGTTGCCGGCTTTTGCGTCGATGATTCCGCTTCGTAGTAATTCCCTACCGTAGTCGCTGAACATGTGGTCTCCCATGTCATTGCGAGGAGGGCGCTCTTCCCGACAAGGCAATCCCTAATTATCTGGGAGATTGCTTCGGGCTTCGCCCTCGCAACGACATACTATGATCTCACTATCGCATCCGTCATCTTTGCCACGCGTGCCATTTCTTTTACATCATGCACACGGATGATGTCTGCGCCGCGTGCGATTCCCACCGCGACCGTCGCGGCTGTACCTTCCACGCGCTGGTCTGCGGGCAGATCAAGTGTAAAGCCGATGAACGATTTTCTGGATGGCCCCAACAGTACTGGATATCCCAGTGTGCGGATCTCATCGAGCCGGTTGATCAATTCGAGATTGTGTTCACGCGTCTTTCCAAAGCCGATGCCTGGATCCACTATGATGCGCGATTCCTCAACCCCAGCTTTCACCGCCAATTCCACGCTGAGGAGCAGTTCACGTTTTACATCTTCCATTAGATTATCATACGTAGAACCAATGTACGCGTTGCCTGCCTGGGTGCGGACTTCCACGCTGGCGGGGTTGCTGCGGTTGTGCATCAGAATCACAGGGACGCGAAATGCCGCGGCAACGGAGGCAAGCTCAGGGTCCGCACGCAGCGCCCACACGTCGTTGAGAATATGGGCGCCCGCTTTGAAAGCCGCTTTCGCAACGTCTGCTTTATAGGTATCGATTGAAATTAATGCATCGGGGAATTCTCTTGCAACGGCTTCAATGACAGGAATCACGCGTCCCATCTCATCCTCGGCATTGACAGGTGCAGAACCCGGACGAGTTGATTCACCGCCCACATCGAGAATGTCCGCACCGTTGGCGAGAAAGTCTCTTGCGTGTTCAACAGCACGCATTTCTCCCTCAGCCCTGCCCGCTCCCGCAGGGAGAGCAGGAAGCAAGCCATCTCCTGAAAACGAATCAGGCGTCACGTTGAGGATTCCCATCACATACGTGCGGGAACCCCAGTTGAAGATGTGTGTTCCGATTTGAAGCGATAGGGATTTCATTTGAGATATATGTCATTGCGAGGCGAGTGCGCTCGCCGAGGCAATCTCCTCTTATGAGAAGAAACTCTTCAAAAGATTTTGCTGTAAAACGGGAGATTGCTTCGCAAAGATCGCTCGCAATGACATGGATGTATTAAGGTATTTGGTCCAGCGGACGCGCCAGCCAGGCTTCGGCTTCGTTGATGTCGGTGAATATCTTCATGGCAGCCGCAGACCCCGCCAAAGCCAGCGATCCAACGTTACGGATCGCTTCCGCAACATTTTCATCTGCCACGACAACTGCCACGCGGATATTGCGCGCCGAGGGGTCACTATTCGCTTCGACCGCCATGCGGACCGCTTTCTCAGGAATATCCCTCACCAGGCGCAGATCATACAGGTTGCGTGTGCGGCGGTCGGCGCCAAGCAAATGTTCCAATGCAAATTCGTGCCAGTCATTAATCGTGGCATCTGACAGATCGGTGAATGTCAACGTCATGCCGCCATCGCCACGGCGCACAACGGATAATCCAACTCCAGGTTTCGGACTCCAGTTCAAGGGTTTAATTTCGCTCATCATTCGCCTCCAGAGGGTATGATGAGATTATACCCTCTGCACTTCACGATGACAGTGAATGGGGGTGTGAAAGAGTGGATCATTGTGTGGGCTTGCCCAATAGTTTCACCACGGAGAACACAGAGAAAACCTTTTAAATTCTCCGTGTACTCTGTGTTCTGTGTGGTGAGAAGAAATATGCCTATTCTTTTAGCCAGTCCCGGGTGTGATGCATTGTTTAAGGCAGGCATGATCTGATATCAAGCAGAACGCGGTAATCCTTACTGAAATCCTTTTCGCTTCGATAGCCGTCGGCTCTGTCAACCGTCTGGGCACAGGGATGGGCTAGAGCTTCCTGATATTGTGGAGTCAACTGTTCCCAATAACCAATGTCATGATAAATATATGAGAAACCGGCCTGGCG
>JANMSY010000526.1:0-2377 GCA_031389865.1 Anaerolineales bacterium
TTGTTTCAGTTGCCTTCGCTTCGTCCCCATCAGGGACGATGTTATACGCCGTGATGGTGAGGTGATCCCTATCCTGCAATTCGACTTCCGTGCGCCAGCCCCAGTCCGGTCCACCGGTGGGGTCGGGATAACTGCCGAGGACAATGAATCCATTTTCCGATGCGTGGCCCACACAGAACATGATAGCGGTGTTGTTATGGAAACTATCCACCCAACTGGCTTCGTATTGATCGATCGTGGTGTTGTAGCCAAAGGTGAACATGCCGTGTTGTGCTTCGCCTTCGATGGAACCCTGATAGAGATAAATGGCGAAGCGCCCTTCCAACACCAGGGTAATGGTTCCCAGAACGGGTGATTCGTCGGACAATACATCCGGTTCAAGCCATAATTTGGTTGTACCAGTCCATCCCCCGTCCAGCTGAGCGAAGAAGTGATGAGGACTGCCTGATAATTGGGATTGTTCAAAATTCATATGAGTCTCCTCTATTATTCGGGTCTGAAACCACGTATGCAGAATGTTGTATCTTCAGGTCTCACAGGATCAAATGTAAACTCATGGAACACTCGAATCCCTTTGAAGCCTGCGTTTTGATATAACGCCACCGCCTGCTCCTGTGTGTATGAGCGCGTGGCAGGCGATTGCCTGTGTTCTTCGGATGTAATCACTTTATCCTCGCGGATAATTTCGTAGCGGTCAATGGTATCTTCGAAACTGGTGTCAGGGTCGAAGCGGGAGGATTGCCAACGGCGGATCGTCGCACCGTCTTCAGGGCGAGTGGCTTCCCTTGTCCATTCACTCTCCAGCGGATTACCTGGTTTCCACAATGTCATAAATGGCATCACGAGTGTGCCGCCCGGCAACAGATGTTCGTAAAAACGATCCATCGTAACGGGTGGTAGAGCGGAATCTAATAAAAGTTGAAATGAACTGGAAGGGACAAGGATGGTCTGGTATTTACGCGGCAGGGAAAGCTTATCCATTTCCTGTTGATAAAGAGTGGGAGTCAAATTCAGCTTTTCCGCTTTTTGTTTACAGAGCGCGAGCATATCAGGCGAGTTGTCAACGCCATCAATATCAATGCCTTGCTGCATAAAATCCAACAAAATACGTCCCGTTCCACAGCCCACATCCAGCACAGGCTGGCCAAATTTTTCGACTGTGGCAAGATAGAAGAAACGATCCTCCCAGGTGGACGTGTCACCGCGGAATAAGTCCCAGAATTCCGCCATGAGGCCGTAGTATTCGTAGGAGGGTGTGGTTGTCATAAAAATATTTCCTATTAATATGTCATTGCGAGGGCAGTTTTTGTTCCGCCCGAAGCAATCTCAACTAACCTGCAAACACATAATTGGATGTGAGATGAGATTGCTTCGTCGCTTCGCTCCTCGCAATGACAACTTGACACTACATTCTAAATACTCCAAAATTATGATCCTCCACCGGCAAGTTCAATACAACAGACAACGCCAACCCCAAAACTTGACGCGTATCTACTGGATCAATGACACCATCATCCCAAAGCCGCGCGGTGGAATGATATGGATTTCCTTCGTTCTCGTATTTCTCCAAAATGGGACGTTTGAATTCGTCGGCTTCTTCCTTGGTCATGGCGGGCTTGTCTTCACGGGCGAGTTGATCTTGTTTAATGGTGAGCAGGACATTCGCGGCTTGTTCCCCGCCCATGACGGAGATGCGGGCGTTGGGCCACATCCACAGGAAGCGTGAGCCGTAGGCGCGGCCGCTCATGGCGTAGTTGCCCGCGCCGAAAGAGCCGCCGATGACGACGGTCAGTTTTGGGACGCGGGTGTTCGCCACCGCGTGGACCATCTTCGCGCCGTCTTTAGCAATGCCGCCCACTTCAGCCTCTCGCCCGACCATGAAGCCGGTGATGTTTTGCAGGAACACGAGCGGGATACCGCGCTGGTCGCACAGCTCGATGAAGTGAGTCGCCTTAAGCGCGGACTCGCTGAAAAGGACTCCATTATTGGCGATGATTCCCACAGGGTAACCGTGAATACGCGCGAAGCCCGTTACCAGCGTGGTGCCGTAGCGCGCTTTGAATTCACGGAACTTGCTGCCATCTACCAGACGCGCAATGATTTCATGAACATCGTAAGTCTCGCGGAAGGTTGAGGGCAAGATTCCGTAGATCTCTTCGGCAGGATAAAGAGGCTCTTCAGGTGGGAAAGAGGAAAGACGAAAGAGCCATGTCTTTCCTCTTTCCTCTTTCGTTAGGGTTTCAACAATCCCGCGTAGAAGTTCAATCGCATGGTCATCATCATCCGCAAAATGATCCGCAACTCCAGAAAGGCGCGTGTGAACGTCTGCGCCGCCGAGTTCCTCCGCAGTGACATCTTCACCCGTCGCGGCTTTGAC
>JANMSY010000642.1:0-21802 GCA_031389865.1 Anaerolineales bacterium
TTCTGTCAAGTTATTCGCAGGCGATCGACCTTAAAAAACTATGCTTGCTTTCCCTGAAAATCAATTCCTTTATCTACCTGCACTCACGCCTTTTGTTACAGTCGGCAGATAATACCACAGAGATTATTAACACGTCATAGAGCTGTTCTAAAAAAATCATTAGAATATTTTTCAATTAAATCAATGGAAAGTTGAACTCCATTCTCGCTCTTCAACTTCTGGCCAACGGCTTGCACACGTTTATATAGATCATTATTTTCAGCGTAAACAATTGCCTTTGTTAGATTCTCCACTGAAAGATCCTGGACATGAATAGGCATGGGACCGGCTCCCATCGCGTACACTCTCCTCCCCCAAAACGGTTGATCAGCAGCGAATGGAATTACGATATTTGGAATCCCCGCCCGCAGGCCTGCAGAAGTGGTCCCTGCCCCGCCGTGATGGATAACCATCTTACAGCGCGGTAATAGCCATTGGTGCGGAGCTGCCTCAAGATAAAGGATGCTGTCAGACGAACAGCTTCCAACTGAATTCCAGCCTGAAAGAATAATGCCGCGATGATTGGTTCGCTTCAATGCATCCCGTATGGTCGCATCAATTCTTTGTGCATCGCGGTGGATCATGCTCCCGAACGAAACACAGATCGGAGGTGGGCCGTCTCTAAGAAAATCCTTCAAGTCATCAGATGGCTGGTACGAATCATCTGATGCAGAAAAGTAATATCCCGTAACATGGACATTCGATGACCACTCGCTTGAGGGCGGGATAACGATTGGGCTCCACGCGCACAGGATTGGGGTCCGCGAACGATATGGACCATTATCAAACGGCGAATAAAGTTTTCGCTTTGGAAGCCCGGCTAGACGGCGGACTCGTTGAAATCCAACTCTTGAACCCCAGATGGTTATTTTTTGCGATAGTTCGTGGGTAAACCGATTCAGTGACCGCAACCGCAAATCAGGTAAAGTGACATTGGGATAATCACCCGTCGGAGTAAACATGGGGAAAAGCTGGATATGGATGTCAGGAATATTTTTTTCTCGTGCAAGCGTATGAGCCCCAACTGCGTGCATGAAAGTATGGATGATGAGATCCGCATCGCTACAGGCATCTTCTGTTTGGCGCAAGACAGCCGCACCGATCTCCACAGCATGATCCATCAAATCACGAATCATTTTGATAAAGTTATACCCAGCATCATTCAAGCGCCGACTTAACTCTTCAGGCTCACCAGCCAGGGGTACAAACTGGATGCCATGTTCCTCAACAAGACTCTTGAATCGTGACGGAGCTGCCAACTTAACCGAATGTCCTCGTGCCATCAGGCCCAGTGATAATGGAATAAAGGGCTGGATATCACCACGGGAACCATACGTAAGGATTGTGATTTTCATGGGTATATTTTACATGTTCAGAGTGCTATACTGCCATAGACAAGGAGAATCTATGTTTAGAATTGGCATATTGCACCCAGGCGAAATGGGCGTCTCGATAGCCGCATCCGCCATCAACAGTGGGCATCAAGTCTATTGGGTCTCACAAGGCCGTGGTGAACGAACACGGGCACGTGCGGAAAAGCATAATCTCGTGGAAGTTGATTCTCTACTTCAACTCTGCCAAACGTGTAAGGTCATTTTGAGCGTATGTCCTCCTCATGCGGCAGAGGATGTGGCACGATCTGTAGCGGCAACACAATTCGATGGTTCATATGTAGATGCAAATGCTATTTCGCCCCAGCGTTCTGTAAGAATTGGACAGTTGATGCAATTGGCAGGGATTCGCTTTATAGATGGCGGCATTATCGGTGGACCTGCATGGAAGCCAAAAGAAACCTGGCTCTATTTATCAGGCGAACATTCGAAGCAGATCACGGCTTGTTTTTCAAAGGGTCCACTGCAAACAAGAATTATGGGTGACGAGATTGGAAAAGCATCTGCACTGAAGATGTGCTATGCAGCGTACTCAAAAGGGACCACTGCCCTACTCGCAGCAATTGTTGCAGCTTCGGAAACGCTCGGCATACGTGAAGAGCTTTATCAGCAATGGGATATGGACAATCCGGGTTTTTCAGAACAAGTGAATCAAAGAGTGAAACGTGTGACAGCAAAAGCATGGCGCTTTGAGGGAGAGATGAGGGAAATCGCTGAAACATTTCGAGAAGCGGGGCTGCCGGGTGAGTTTCATGAAGCCGCTGCACAAATTTATCATCGAATGTCGGGCCTCAAAAGTTCAACAGGGACTCCATCGCTACGTGATATTTTGGAGAAATTACTCTCCCAGTAAAAATAATCGCCCCGTTTGGGGCGATCATTATCAGGACATTTCCTGTCGGCCAGATAGGGCTCTCAACAACGTGTTTTGATCTGCATATTCCAAATCGCCGCCCATGGGCAGCCCTCGTGCAAGACGGGTAACTTTTACACCCATGGGTTCCAAGCGTTGACTCAGATAGATCGCGGTCGCGTCACCCTCCATGCTTGGGTTTGTAGCCAGGATCACTTCCTTGATTCCGCCGTTGGCAACGCGTGCGATCAATTGCTTGATCTTCAAGTCATCCGGTCCAATGCCTTCGATTGGCGATAACACTCCCTGCAGAACATGATATTTGCCCTGAAAGCCACCCGTGCGTTCCAACGCCAAAACATCGAGGGCTTCCTCGACCACACAAACCAGGCTTGCATCCCGTTTATAGGATTCACAGACTTCACATTTTTCGCGGCCAGCCTCTGTGATATTGAAACACTCCTGACAAAATGCGGTTTTTGACTTCAGATTAGCCAGAGCAGTAGACAAATCCTGCGAAACTTCATCAGGCACTCGTAACAAATAGAACGCCAAACGCGATGCCGATTTTGGACCAATCCCGGGCAGGCGCTCAAGAGCATTGATTACAGATTGTATGGATTCAGGCAGAAGCATACGTTATTTTCTCTTCATCTTTTTCGCAATCAGGTAAATTACTGTACCAATAACAACCAGGATCGACGAACCCCAGCATACCAAAATGGCTATTTCACTGATACCGAGATTCATTCCAACTTCCAACTAAAAGGGCAAGCCGCCTGCAAGTGGACCAAGTCTCTGCTCGGCCAGTGCGCGCGATTGATCAAGAGCCATATTCACCGCGGAGAGGACCAGATCCTGCAACATCTCGGCATCTGCATCCTTTAACAGATCAGAGCTGATATCCACGGAGGTGCATTTCTGGTCGCCGGTCATTGTGACTTTGATCGCGCCGCCACCTGCCGTCGCGGTGACAGTTTCTTCAGCAAGCTTTGCCTGTGCTTCAGCCAACTGCTGCTGCATCTTTTGTAATTGTGCCATCATTCCCCCACCGCCCATTTGCTGACCTTTGTTAAAACCTTTTGCCATAAAAACTCCTCGTTAAATGATAATCAGTACTTTAATCGAATTTCGAGTATCGGTCATGAATTTACATATCCACAATTTCGCCGCCGTGCTGGATGGCAGTTGCCACCATTCCATCCTGCGACACATTCGGCGGGACCCTGCCTTTTGCAGTTGTCACCATGCAACGCACACTCATATCCACGCCAAACTCATCCTTGATCAACTTCTGTATGGCTTCGATCTGGTCTGCCTTGTCTATCTTTGAGACCAGCACATCGCTTGCCAAACCCAGGAGCAACGTCCTGCCTTGCACATCTATCATTTTGACAGAATTCATTAATGCAGAGAGATTTGCCTGCGCTTTTGGAAGTGCGGCGGACATATGCTTCCATGCCTTGATGATATCACCTGCGTTGACGACGGAATTATCTGTAGAACGCGGCGCTTCTGCTTCGCGCTCAACACCAGGCCTGGATTCCGTTTGTGAAGCGGTGACAGGCTGAGGCTTTGAGCGAACCGGCACGGCGGGTAGCGGAGCCGACTCATTCGGCGCGTCCAGTGTTTCTGCCAATGCGAGTTCCAGACTCAGCGAGGGCTGCCAGCCGCCGCGCGCATCCGTAGCAGCCACATTAAAAGATTTCATGATGCGGAGTACGTCGGTTGTTGAAAACGACCTGGCATGGGCCTGCATCTGTTTTCTGACATCTGCCGTGGCTTCCACTTGATTCGCATTCCCCATTTGAATAAGCATGAGACTGCGTAGATATTCAACGATCTGACGTGCAAGTGAGCGCGGGTCGGCCCCGGCATCAAGAGCTTTGTGAATGGTCTCAAGCCCATGGGCGGGATCATGGTCGTTGATGGATGAAATGACATCCAACACGGTTTGACTTGTGGCAGTGCCCAGCACCATTTGTGCAAGCGCCAGTGTGATCCTGTCGCCCGTGGAGGAAAGCTGATCGAGCAGGGAGATTGCATCACGCATACCACCGGCCGATTGACGCGCAATCTGGATCAGCGCATCGTCATCCGCCTGGAGATTTTCAGCTTTGACGATCATTTTGAGATTTGTGACAATTTCGCCCACTGGCACACGACGAAACTCATGGCGCTGGCAACGTGACAAAACCGTCGCAGGGATCTTGTGGATTTCAGTCGTAGCCAGAACAAATATGGCATGAGGCGGCGGCTCTTCAAGCGTTTTGAGGAGCGCATTGAATGCGGCCGTTGAAAGCATATGGACTTCATCGATGATGTAGATCTTGTACCTGCCCTGAGAAGGCGAGAAGTTGATCTTGTCGCGCAGATCACGGACATCGTCCACGCTTGTATTGGATGCCGCGTCGATCTCGATCAGGTCCATAAAACGGTTTGCGTTGACGGCTTTGCAGTGCTCACATTCGTTACACGGGCGTTTTGTGGGGTCAGGATTTGTGCAGTTGACCGCTTTCGCTAAAAGACGCGCAAGTGTGGTTTTACCTGTGCCGCGCGAACCTGCAAAGAGATAGGCGTGCGCGACACGGTCTGCCGCGATGGCATTCTTTAGAGTCTGGACAATGTGATCCTGCCCCATCACCTCTGCCCATTCTTTTGGGCGGTATTTACGATAAAGAGCTTGAGTCATAGTAGCGGTTAGCCATTCGCTTTCAGCGATTCGTCGAGGGTTCGATACAGACTTAACTACCAGCGGATGTATTCAACGACTTATGCATATTACGGCACCTTATACACAGCCCGCAAATTTTCACTCGGATCGAACAACTGCGCCTCTTCGCCAGATTCCCAAACTGGATTGCTGGAAGTCCAATACAGGTCGATCACGGTATCTGTCCCGGAGGCAGTATGGACTTGTACGGCGCCATCCTTGTGGAGAACGAGCTGAGGGAAGATAAAAACATTTTCGTCTTCGTCTCTCAATTCCCAGCCCGCGAGGTTGATCTGGTCGGTGCCTTTATAGCTCACGACCACCCACTCGGCAGTCAACGTCCCTGCGCCAATTACGCTGACAATCTCGATAGGAATGTCTATCTGAGGATCGAGAGTGGCCTGAGCGGCCGCGGGCTGGCCCGCAAGAGGTGCAGCAGGTTGAACAGCCGATTGGCTCACCGAGCGGTAATTACGATCATACCAGAACAGGATCGCTCCAGTAACGCACACGGAAATAAACACATTCAAGAGCAGGTAAAAGAGGAGTTTTCGTCGATCCATGTCCCTCGAATAATAGCACAAAATTTCAGTAATTTAATTAAAAAATCCTGCATCCCATGGAACGCAGGATTTGATTTCAAACTGGATGGTTACGGCAATTCAGTCATCACAAAATCGTCGAACGTGACATTTGCCGAAGCGGCATCCTGGCCGCTCCATGTAAACAATGCGATACCACCACTTGTGTAGGTCGAATCGGAAATCGAAGCAACCTGCTGGCCATCCACGTATAGGGTTAATGTACCGTTGCCACAATCTGCACCCAGGCGATAGGACGAAGCATCCTGTGCGATGAGATCAGAGTTAGCCCATTCATCATTGTTCGTGAGGAACACATCATCCAGCGCCAGCGAAGCTTTGGCAATCGCATATTCGCCGCCGGGAGTTACCGCAAAATAATAATGTGATTCAGTGATGGGGTGTTGCTGGTCGCAAATGAATCCAAAGGCTGTCGTAGAGTCAGTTGCATTGTTGAGCACAGTCACTTCCATGTGGACATTTTCGTAGTCCAGATCGTTGGGCGTCGTCCATACGAAATAATTCTTTGTGAACATCTGAATATTCAAAGCATCATCCACATACTCAACCGCGCTATCTGCATCAGTGCCTGTACCCCACTTGCTTCTACCCGAAGAAAAATCATCTTCCAAGAGAACATCTGAATTGACAGTAGATTCGGCGGTGGGCTCATCTGTCTCAGCGGGCAGTGGTATGGCCGTGTTCGCGGGCGAACCTGTATTCTCAGGCACCACATCCATAGCATCTGTTGCGGGGGCATCCGGTTGACCTGTCACAGCCTGGCACGCCAATGCCGCAAGCGCCAGACTTGCAATGGCCAGGGAGAGCTTAAATCTGTTGTTCATTGGAATTCTCCTATTATTTTTCAGATCCTGTGCCCCATTGGGGTACAAAATTTGTTCAGAGTAAAAAAGCTGTTTCTATTGAGCGAGGTTTGTCATCACGAAATCGTCAAAAGTGACGTCTGTTGAAACAGCCTCTTCCCCGCTCCATGTAAACAGGGCAATACCACCCTCCGTATAACTCGTGTCAGAAACGGAGGCAATTTGCTGGCCATCCACATACAACGTGAGAGTACCATTGCCGCAATCGGCGCCAACACGGTAGGATGCTGCTTCCTGCGTGATCAGATCCGAGTGTGCCCACTGATCATTATTGGTCAGGAACACATCCGTCTGCCCCACTGCAGCTTTGGCAATTGCATATTCACCCGCCGGGGTCATGGCGAGATAATAAAATGAGGTATCAGCCACCTGCTGCTGGCACATCAAGCCAAAGGCAGTTGTTGGATCAGAACCATTATTGGTCACAGTGACTTCCATGTGAACATTCTCGTAATCCACATCATCAGGTGTGCTCCAGACAAAGTAATTGGTGGTATACACAATCATCTGCAGGGCTTCATTGGCATATTCCACTGAACTATCCGTGTCAGTCCCCGTTCCCCATGTTTCTGAAGAAAAGTCATCCCCCAGGAGGACTTGCGGCCCTCCGTCACCACCACCTAGATTCGAAACTGCCTGACAGGACAAGGCAGCCAGGGCAAGGCAGGCAATGCCCACAAAAAATTTAGTATTGCTTCTCATAACATTCTCCTTTGGGAAAAAAGTAAGTGCAATTTTAGCAGTTTGTTTTTGGAATCAGGTAGTACATCATGGTGAGTTTTGGAGGGAACGACTCATTGTCAGCGCCACCCAATCTCCCATCTGTTTCCGTTCGCTCATTTCCAGCCCTTTTGCCTGCCCTGCTTCGACCACGCGTTGCTCCTGCTCCTGCAGGATGCCGCTCAAGATGATCGCACCGTCATCCTGGATTAAGTCGGCGAGGCCCGCGTCAAAGAGACGTACGATCACCGGCGCAAGAATATTTGCCACCACCAGAGGCGCCGTATCAAACGTAAATTTTCCTTCGCGGATTTCGTTTATGGAGCCAACGCCGAGGATTAACTCCTCACCCACTCCATTCGTATCTGCATTCTCGCGGGCATTCCGGACCGATTCAGCGTCAATATCGACGCCTACTGCCATGACCGCACCCAGCCTGATCGCCGCAATGGACAGAATCCCGGAGCCACAGCCAACGTCGATCACAGACAATTGATCATTGACCAAGGACGATGAGCTTTGGTCAAAATATATTTCCATTAACTCCAGGCACAACTGCGTCGTGGGGTGTGTGCCGGTGCCAAATGCCATGCCGGGATCGATCTTGATCGCAACACGGCTCGGGTCCGGTGAGTCCAGCCATGCAGGGACGATGACGATTCGCTTCCCTATCAGGATCGGTTTGTAGTGCTGCTTCCAGGCCTCCATCCAATTTTGATCGGCTATCTGTCTGTAAGCGGGATCAGGCAAAGGCTGGATCATCCCCAAATAGTAGAGAGACTCTTCGAGTTTTTGGCGCGTCTCCTCGATCTGGTCATTGATCTCCAGATACGCCCGCACAGTGATTGGCCCTGCCGGCGTGCCCGCATCCTCATCGTCGTTGTATCGGACTCCCTGTTCGGTCATCACGCCGTTCGGCGCAAAGCGCGCCAAAACGTCTGCAACTGCTTCTGCCAGTTCGCCATCCACAACCAGTGAAACTTCAAGCCAGTTCATGTTCATAGAATCCCATGAGTTGATACAAGTAGGTGATCAATTCTATATCGCGCGGACGGACATCAGGCAGGTCATCCAAAGAGAAATAGCCATATGCCGACACTTCATCGCTTTGCATAAAAACACCCTCCTCAATTCTGGATAAATAATATAAGCCGACTTTGTCGGGCGTCCATGTTCTGATGAGCAGCAACTTTTCGATGCTGATTTGCAAGCCTGTTTCCTCCCAGACTTCACGTACCACTCCATCTTCAGGAGTTTCGCCGTATTCCAGGCTTCCTCCAGGCAGACCCCAGGGATGAAATCTTTGATAGGTTAATTTGACAAGGAGGATTTTTTTATCCTGGTTGAAGATTACCGCTGCGGCAAACACCTGAAATAAAGGACGGATGATGCGCGACGCGATCACCTGCAGCCACAAGGGGAATATACGCCACACCTGAAGCAGAAATCTTCTCATGGCTCAAAACGATAGAACTTAACCTGGGCTTCTTCAAGTGTGCCATAGGGAAAGTCAATGCTTTTGCTGAGAGCCTGGGTCCATGTGCCGAGGGAATAGCGAAAGACTGAGCCAAGTGCTCCACCCAGGGCGACGATAATAACGGAATAAAGGGACGGCATGGATGCTTATCTTTAAGGGGAAACACTATGGGCCCGGCATGCAGTACTGCATCATCCGATTAAAGTTTACAGTAAAGCGAGTCGATGTCACAGTCCACACATTCCAATTGCAGTGTGGCATGAACGATATTGTAACGGCGATAGACCAGTTTGTTGATCTCACTCTGAATCGCTGCGCCCGCGCTGACGGTAATATCCTCGGTAAGAACGTGTGCGGACATGCTGCGTAAACTCTGGGTAAGACTCCAGACGTGCAGGTCATGAACACCCAGTACTCCATCCACTTCCACGATTTCCTCCACCATCTTCCTTATATCCACATCACGTGGCGTGGACTCAAGCAGGATCTCCACGGTTTCACGCAGGATTCCCCAGGCATTGTACAGGATGAGAAAACCGATCAAAACACTGACAAGCGGATCAAGCCAGTTCGCATCTGTGAAATAAATGATGACACCGGCAATGACCGCTCCAATGGTGGAGATGACATCCCCCATCAAATGGACAAAGGTGGAACGCAGGTTGAGGTCACTTTCGCTGCCGCGATGAACAAGCAACGCGGTCACAAGGTTGATGACGACCGCAATGAGACCCACACCGATAAGAATGGATGATTGCACTTCGGGCGGAGAACTAAAACGCTGGTACGCCTCATAAAAAATTCCCAGCGAAATCAATACAAGCGTCGTTGAATTCAATAGAGCCACGAGAATCCCGGCACGGTGATACCCATAGGTCTTGCGTGCATTTGCAGGCTGCGCGGTAATTCGAATGGCGAACCAGCTCAGACCCAGCGCGATCACGTCAGTAAGGTTGTGTGCCGCGTCGGTGAGAAGCGCGAGACTGTTGGCATAATATCCCGCCGCGGCTTCGACAACGACAAAGGCCAGCGTCAGAAAAAGGGACAGTGAAAGTCTGCTTGTAGTTTGGTTTGCGACGTCGCGCAAATGAGAGTGAGTATGTGTGTGAGTTTGGTTCATAAATCGTTTGTGGATTACCCATGCATTACATGGTCCAAACCCATATTATAGAGTTTGGCAACATGATCATCGTCGAGCGCATAATAGACCTGTCGTCCATCCTTGCGGCTGCGTATCAGCCGCATCTGACGAAGCCCGCGTAGTTGATGTGACACCGCCGACTCGGTCATTGAGAGGCGGGCCGCAATATCACCAACGTTCATTTCGCCTTCGAGCAAAGCAGAAATGATCCGCAACCGTGTTGGGTCACTGAGGGCGCTGAACAGGTCAGCCAGGCGAGTGGAAGTTTGTTCTCTAAGCAGCATAAATATATGAACAGTTGTTCAAGTATTCATAATTATAGGACAAAGAAAGATAATCGTCAAATGACGATTATCCTAAGTGGGAAAGTATTTTCGACACAAATTTCACGGATTTACACCCATAGGGACATCTGTGCTTTCCATGCTTATCCTCCCAATGCATCATTCAGCCAGTCCAGAAATCCCTTTTCCTGAGGCTTGACAGTTGTACCCAGGCTCTCCGCAAGCTTCTCAAATAACTCGCGCTGTTCCTTCGTGAGCTTGGTCGGCACAGCGACATTGACGATCACCCGCTGGTTGCCGCGCTCTTTTCTTCGCAGGTATGGAACGCCCTTGCCCTTGATGGTTATGACTTTCCCAGGCTGGGTACCGGCAGGGATCTTCAACTTATCATCGCCATCCAGGGTAGGTATTTCCACCTCTGCACCGAGGACCGCCTGCGCGACATTGATATCTAAATTTAAGATGATGTCATTCTCGCGACGCTTGAAAAACTGGTGAGGGAGGATGTCCAGTACCAGAAAAAGACTTCCATTCGGCCCTCCAAAGGTACCGGGCCCGCCTTCCCCTGCCAAACGGATCTGGGTACCTGAATCCACGCCAGCCGGGACCTGCACCTTCTTCTTGACTGTCTTACGTTCCAACCCGCCGCCGTGACATGTTTTGCAAAGAGAGGCAATTGTCTCGCCGCGCCCGTTACAGGTTGGACACGTCACCGACTGAACCATCTGGCCCAAAAATGTCTGGCGAACCTGACGCACTTCGCCCTGCCCATTACAGGTGGAACACTTTACAGGCGAAGTCCCGGGCTCCGCCCCCGAACCACTGCATCGTGAACAGGTCTCTTCGCGTTCGAATTCAATATCCTTCTCCACGCCGAACACGGCCTCTTCAAAGGTCAAGGTAACCTGCATCTGCAAATCACGGCCGCGGCGCGGCGAACGACGCGAACGCCGTCCCGTGGAAAAGCCAAATCCACCGAAGAGTTCCTCGAAGATATCACCAAAGTCCGCGGTGTAATCGTGGAAGCCACCGCCCATGTTGCCGAGCCCCTCTTTTCCAAAGCGATCATAGCGGGTGCGCTTCTCCGCGTCGGAAAGGACGCCGTAGGCCTCGTTGATCTCTTTGAATTTTTCCTCAGCATCCGTCTCTTTGCTCACATCGGGGTGATATTGGCGCGCGAGTTTACGGAACGCGGCTTTGATCTCGTCATCGCTCGCGTTCCGTCCAATTCCAAGAATTTCGTAGTAGTCTCTATTAGACATGGTTGCTCAAGCCGCCGTCACGCCGCGGCATTCCCGCCGCCTGGCGCGGTTTACTCCTTGACTTCACCTTCAACTACATCCGGTTCCGCTTCTGGATCGGGACCCGCTTCGCCCTCAGGAGCAGCTGATCCCTGATAAACGGCGCCACCGATCTTTTGAACGGATTCGCCCAATCCCTGCGTTGCAGCTTTGATGGCGTCGACATCCTCACCCTCAGCAACTTTCTTCACATCGACGACCTTTGCCTCGACTTCAGATTTCACTTCTGCAGGGACTTTGTCACCGAATTCGCGCAGCGCTTTCTCTGCAGCATAGACTGTGTTATCCGCATTGTTGCGCGCTTCGATCAGGTCCTTGCGCTTGCGATCTTCATCTGCATGCGCTTCTGCATCCTTGCGCATCTTCTCCACTTCGGCGTCCGAGAGACCGGAAGAGGCAGTGATCGTAATGTGCTGTGACCGTCCTGTCGCTTTATCCTGTGCGGTGACTTTCAAAATGCCATTTGCATCGATATCGAATGTTACTTCAATTTGAGGAACACCGCGCGGCGATGGCGGAATACCATCCAAAACGAATCTGCCAAGCGACTTGTTGTCGGCTGCCATGGGACGTTCACCCTGCAAGACGTGGATTTCCACTTGTGTCTGGCTGTCGCTGGCGGTGGAGAAGACCTGACTGCGACGGGTTGGAATTGTTGTATTGCGTTCGATCTGTGGTGTAGCAACACCACCCAGTGTTTCAATGGCAAGCGAAAGAGGAGTCACGTCGAGCAGGAGAATATCCTTTACTTCACCGCCCAACACGCCGCCCTGGATCGCCGCACCGATGGCAACCACTTCATCAGGATTTACACCCTTATGAGGTTCCTTGCCAAAAAATGCACGCACCCTGTCCTGCACAGCGGGCATTCGCGTCATACCGCCCACCATCACCACTTCATTGATGTCACCCGCAGTCAAACCAGCGTCAGACAACGCCTGTTTAAGGGGGGCAATCGTTCGGTCAACGAGATCCGCTGTGATCTGTTCGAGTTTCGCGCGGGTGAGAGTCATCACCAGATGTTTGGGCCCGCTTGCATCTGCAGTCAAATAAGGCAGGTTGATCTCCGTCTGCATCGTAGTAGAGAGTTCGATTTTGGCTTTTTCAGAAGCTTCCTTCAAACGCTGCAAGGACTGCCGGTCGTTGTGAAGATCAATCCCGTTATCCTTCTTGAATTGCTCGATGAGGTAGTCCATGATACGGACGTCAAAATCATCGCCGCCAAGGAAGGTGTCACCACTCGTGGCGCGCACCTGGAAGACGCCGTCGCCCACATCAAGAATGGAAATATCAAACGTACCACCGCCAAGATCATATACGGCAATAATTTCATTTTTCTTCTTGTCAAGCCCATAGGCCAGGGAGGAAGCCGTCGGTTCGTTGATAATACGCAGCACCTCAAGGCCCGCGATCTTGCCTGCATCCTTTGTGGCGTTGCGTTGTGCGTCGTTGAAGTACGCGGGAACGGTAATGACCGCCTGCGTGATTGGTTCACCGAGGTACGCTTCGGCATCGCGCTTTATCTTCGCCAGGATCATCGCTGAAACTTCAGGTGCGCTATATTCCTTTTCATCCAGGGTTACGCGCACATCGCCGTTTGCCGCACTGTTCACTGCGTAGGGCACGCGCTGGCGAGTGCGCTCCACTTCGGCATCGTCCGCTTTGCGTCCCATAAACCGCTTGACTGAGAAAATTGTGTTGTGAGGATTTGTAATCGCCTGGTTGCGCGCTACACGCCCGACAAGACGTTCGTGATTTTTATTCACCGCCACGACGGATGGCACAAGCCGTTCGCCTTCGGCAGAGGGAATAATCACAGGTTCACCGCCCTGCATGACTGCTGCAACAGAGTTGGTCGTGCCGAGATCAATGCCAATAATTTTTGCCATGAAATGATTTCTCCTTTGAATGATATGTCATGGGGAGCGTTCCTTATAAAGCAATCTCAAAACAAACAGGATATTGCTTCGGGCAAAGAGCGCCGCCCTCGCACTGACATAAATTTATTACTGCGCCACCCGTACAAGGGCAGGCCTGATTACACGTTCAGCGAGCATGTATCCATTCTGCACAACGCCGATCACGAATCCGCTTTTCGCACCATCAGCAGCTTCATGCGAAATCGCTTCATGGAAATTGGGATCAAATTCCACGCCGACAGCTTCAATTCTTTTCAGGCCTTCGCTCTCAAGGATATTTTGTAGTTTGCGAGCGATGAGCTCTATGCCATCTGCCCATGAACCTTCGCTGGGGCGGTTCTGGAGCGCGCGCTCCAGATCATCGAGTGCAGGCAGGACTTTTTTGATGATGTCCCCTTTCATAGAAACATACATCAGCTCGTTATCGCGCTCAAGGCGTTTTTTATAGTTCTGAAATTCAGCCTGGGACCTTGCCCAGCCATCTTTGTATTCAATGATCCTGCCGTGTGCCTCATTCAGCTGCCGTTTCAACGATTCAATCTCAACTACCAGCTGCTCAGTGTTTTCAGACACTTGACCCTGTTGGGACTCTGCCACTGCGTCGGCCGGATTGAGATCAGCATCTTCGGTTGGTTCGTGTTTCTTTTTTTCAGTCATACTCTCACTCTCGTTATTCGATATTCGAAGGTTGGAGTTTGGAAATCCAAAATGATTACAAACTCCGACTCTCGCTCATTCACCAACAATATTGTCGCTCACAAGATCACTTAATAATCGTGCCACAAAACGGACCGTGGGGATCGTCCGCGCGTACGACATGCGCATCGGGCCCAACACACCCAGCATACCTGTTGCCATACCTGGGACACCGTATCGCGCCAGCACGATCGAACACTGACGCAATTCCTCCCACTCCCCTTCACCACCGATCAGTACCTGCAAACCACCCACGTTGCTGTTGATGGTTGTACGGGCCAGCAGGTCCTGCAACGTGGAGCGTTCTTCAAAGAGTTTTAGAGCGCGCCGCGCATCATCTGACTCAGCGAACTCAGGTTCAGATAAAACATTGGTCAGGCCATCCGTATAGATCTCGCCCGAAACACTCTCGGATGTGCGGCGCATATCCTGGGTGATAATGGTAAGGATATCCTGGTCCAGTGTGTCAGCACGAGACGGGAGCGCCGCGATCGCGTCCACGGCCAGGCCAGCCAAAAGACTGTTGAGACGCGAGGCGGTCTGGCTGAGTCGCTCCTGCGAAACACGCTCCGCCAGCGTCAGGATCTGCTGGCTAACCTCCCCTCCAGCCATCACAAGCACCATTAGCACCTGGCGTCCCTGTGTTGAGATCAACTCAACATGTTTGTATTTTGCCTTCTCTGTATGAGGTGCCGTCACAACAGAAACGCCCTGTGATTGATTTGCAAGGACAGACGCCGCCAGCGTCATCCAATGCTCAACACCAGGCCGCGCCTGATAGAACTGATGCGATATGGTAGCCTGAATGGAGGCTGGAAGCTCAGCCTGATTCATCATCTGGCTGACAAAATAGCGATATCCCTCCTCTGTGGGGACACGCCCGGCAGAGGTGTGCGGCTGACGCAGGTAGCCCATCTCCGTCAGGGCTCCCATCTCATTGCGGATGGTGGCTGATGAAAGGCCGATATTGTAATGCTCCGCCAGCCGCTTCGAGCCAACAGGTTGAGCGGATTCAATGTAATCACGTATGATCAATATGAGAAGGGTCTTCTGGCGTTCGGTAAGTTCGGTCATAATCTCACATAATTAGCACTCTCAAAGCGAGAGTGCCATTAAGTATCGAATAATAATAACATGTGCAAAAGAGGGACGTCAATAAGAATAACGTAAGAGATTAAAAAAACGGGCCGGCATTGGGATGGCCGACCTGATGATTTTCACGCTATGGAGCTTTGATTGGGCGCCATGCAGGGTCAAAATCAACTGCTGGGTCATTTGTAAGGCGTGTACGGCTGCCGCCCATGGCTGTCGTAAAGTAGATATCCCGATTGCCATCATTAGCCATGCCTTCAAATACCAGCCACAATCCATCTGGTGAATATTCCACATCCTGGATCGGTGTTGAGAAGTTCAAGCGCGTGGCGCTTCCAGCATCGGCATATTGGAGGCTCATCAGCCAGGGGCGCGACGCACTACCACTGCGCTGGCTGAAAAGAATGATCCTTCCATCCCTGGACCACGCCGGCGCAAAATCCCACAAGGATTGACCGCTTCGCACCAGTTGAACATTGTCCTGCCCGAGATCGCTCATGGCCCAAACCTGATAGGTGCCAACGCGTTTTACCAGGTAGGCAATCTGCTTTCCGTCCGGGGACCAGGCAGGCTGGCTGTTTTGAATGTTCACATCAAGAGCGGTCAAGCGCGTGACCGCCAGCGAATCCATCTCAATCACGTAAATGTTCTTATTACCATCACGAATGGAGGTGAAGGCAATACGTTTGCCATCGGGCGACCAGGCGGGCTCAAAATCTGCACCGGGCACATTCATCAATTGTCGGGTAGCGGTCCCATCCGCATTCATTACATACAAGTTTGAATCGGGGTAGACATTTTCAAGAAAATCGCCACCACGACGGCACGGTGAAATAAATACCAACTGCGAACCATCAGGTGACCACGACGGCTGGCAGGCGCCGTTTTCATGTTCGGTCAGCTGAACAAGGTTGGTGCCATCCAGGTTGATCAGATAGATCTGAGGCACACCCGAACGGGAAGATGCAAAAGCAATCTGGCCAGATCCACCGCCCAACAGCGTTGCCTGAGGGATCGGCGTACTATCTGGCGTGGGTGTAGATTCCACAACAGGTGTCGATGTGTATGTCGGAGCCAGGGTACGAGTGGATGTGGGCTGTTCAACGGTAGCGGTAAATGCAAGAGTGGAAGGCGCTACTATCAGTACAGTGTGGGTGGGCAATGGCAGTGATGTAGGTGTATTGGTTGAGGAATCAAGGAAAGGGATCTGAATACTGTTAATGGGAACCAGCACGTTCTTTACTTGTGTTGGAACGAGATCAGGCCTGAAGCGGGCTGCAGCCACAGTTGTCAATGCCAATAAAAGCAAAATCAACAGAACGGCTGACAGGATACGACGTCCCTTCCGTTTTTTACGCCTGGGTCTGAAGACTTGCGCTTCCTGTGCAGGGACAGGCTTTTTTCCATTGGAGTTGAGATGGTCAAGAGGTTGTGATTCTCTCTCGATAGCGTTTTGCTTCTGCTCCTCCAGGACGTTTTGAGATAGAGGTGGAAATACATAATCACCCGGTAAACGCTGGGTCTTCGATTTGGAGCCAAGCAAACCGCGCTTGAAATCCTCGGCGTTTTGGAAACGGTCGGAGGGATCGATCCCCATTGCCTTTTCAATCGCCGTAGCCAGCCGGCGTGAAACCTTGCTGTTGCGCTTGCGCAAGGGTGTCAACTGTGTGTTGTCCATTGCACGTGCCAAACCATCTTCCGGGATGATGCCACTGAGCGCAGCGTACAGCGTTGCACCCAGCGAGTAAACATCGGTGCGAGGATCCGTACGCGCAGTTCCGTACTGTTCAGGAGGCGAATAACCGGGTGTCATTGCGCGCGCACCCGTTGTCGTTGCCTGGCTGCCATGTAAAACTTTCGCGAGACCAAAGTCCACCAGGAAGATATGACCGTCAGGTGTGATCTTAACATTGCCTGGTTTAAGATCGCGATGCAAAATGGGAGGCTTGCGAGTGTGCAAATATGTAAGAGCGTCGCACATTGCCGCCCCCATGAGTATGGCCTCATCTTCAGTAATATTACCGATGCGCTCCATGCGCTGACGCAGGTCTTCGCCCTCGATATAATCCATGACCAGATACTGCCCCTGATCGCCGATCACAAAATGATCCGTCACGCGTGGCAGATTTGGATGGCGCAGGTTCGCAAGTATTACCGCCTCGAGGCGAAACTGCCGTGCGTACTCATCGGTGGTAAAGAGGTTTTCCTTTACGGCTACATCAACGCCCAGGTTTTCATCCACTGCGCGATATACAGAGCCCATACCGCCCTGTCCGAGTATCTCCACAATCCTATATCGTTTGTGTAATAAAGCGCCGCGCTCAAGCGTCATCTCGTTTGTAGATCTCCCAAAAATGTACCGTAGAGATGGGATTATAACAGAGCGGTACCCTATATATTGGGCTTATCAGCCAATTTGAAATGAAAAAACAACCAAGGCGCACCGCCTGTCACCCAGAAACCCACCAATGCGTAGCGGAAATAACGCAGGACATAGGAAATGATATTTGGATCCCGCGGGAAGACCTCTCCAAGACCCATCCAAAGGATCAATATTCCGATCAAGCCGATGGCATAACGGAAGGCGCGCTTCTCCAGCGGACCCGAGGCCTGAAAGCCGCCCCGCGAGGCGATCCAGGCCGCTCCCGCCGCGAGCCCGAAGATGGAACCGGCCGGGGTGATGAATCCTTCCATTGAAATGGGATCAATCCCGGCACCCGCGCGTCGCGCATTTTCCATCCAACTGCCGGGTATGACATATCCATCCAAACGTGCTACAAGCAGCGCCCCCACTACAACCACAAGCAGTGATGCCGTAAATGCGATCATGACCTGTTGTGCGGTTGATCTGGCCTGTACCCATACTGCAGCAGAATCCCATAAACGCGTGAATGCCCATAAAAGGAGGGCGCCCACCAACCAACCCGCCAGCACATCATGCACAAAATGTACACCCAGATAAAGGCGTGAAAAACCAATCAGAAATATGAGGAGTATTGCAGCGACCCACGCCCACCGTTTACGGACGCCATACGCCATAACACCCCATAACGCTGCTGCATCCTGCGCGTGACCCGATGGGATTCCAAAAGACCCCTCCGCTACAAACACCCTGACCTGCTCGCTCACCCAGTATGGACGCGGGCCTGCAAACGATATCTTCAGCATCGGCTTCAGACAATTGCTGGCTGCGAGGATCAAACCAACCTGCAAACCCAGTTTGGCGTCAATACTCCAGTAGATGAGAGGCAGAACAAGGAAGAAAAAGTTCTCGGAACCGAGGAAGCTTAAAAAGCGCATGGGCAGTTCAAGCCACCCGCCCAGTGATTGGATCGCAACAACCCAATCTATGCCGTTCGCCAGGATGAAGTCCATTGATGTCTCCTTTGATTCACCAGCTCCATGTATTGTTTTGGGAAATTGAGTCAAAAACGTCGCGAAACTTCTCCGAAAAACAAATAAATGCCAGAGTAGGCAGTCATGATAAAAACCCCTCTACAGTATTTGACGATACACTCCCTTAATTGTACACTCAATGAATGGAAAAAACATCTGCGCCACGCTGGTGGGACTGGGCTTCGATTGGTTTGCTTTTTATCCTATTGGAAACGATCGCGTCGCGCCTGGTTGCCACCAACTGGACTCCCTTTTTATACCTGACACAAACTGCCACGTACATTGCGTATGTCGTTGGCACGTCACTTGGCTACAGCCGTTTTTCGCGTCGCGTATCACAGTGGATGAGCGTATTTTATATGCTCATCATGCTCCCATTGCAATGGACTCTGGCGATCGACCAGGACACATCCCTCGAAGAGCAGTTGACCAGTGTTGCAGGGCGATTGTATTTCTCGACATCTGACTTTTTCGCGCAGCGCCCGGTGGAGGATCCGTTATTCTTTGTTGCGATCATGACCGTCCTGTTCTGGGCCATCAGCTTATGGGCTGGATTCACCCTGGTACGCAATCAAAATTATCTAGGCGCAGTGCTGCCCTCCGCGATCGGGATGATCATCATCCAAAATTATGATCATTCCAATGCAGGACGTCTGTGGTTTCTGGCATTCTTTGCCTTTATCGCCCTACTTGTGCTGGGCAGGCTGCATTTTTTGCAGAACCGCAAATCATGGCGCGAGAGACGTATCTTCCTTTCCCCGGATAACAGCATTGAACTGACAAGCAGCATGGCGATTGCCGCGGGACTGATCATCATCGTTTCGTGGAGTATCCCTGCTTCGTTATCATCCTGGAACTCTGCCGTCAGATCCTGGGATAAACTGACCCGACCCTGGAGGGAATTCACCCAGGAAATGGAAAGCGCGGTCAGCGCACTCGAATCACCGAGCGGCGGAAAACGCGGTGAGTTCTTCGGCTCAGAACTGCCCCTCGGGCGCGGCTTCCCTCTTTCAGATGTTGTCATGTTCGAAGTGGAAACACCCGAGCTTCCGTCCGAGGAAAGGCCTCCACGCTATTATTGGCGCGGCCGCACGTACGATTACTTCGTAAATGGGGAATGGTTCACCACCGGTACTCAACGTGACGAATATGCTCCATCGGTTGTAAACCCATTTAATCTGGATACCCAGGACAAAGCTCCGGCACACTTTGTGTTCAATACAGGCGACTCGGTTTTTTCCCTGCTCTATTCACCATCGCAGCCCATATGGGTAAGCCGCTCGGGTGTTACCTTCAGCCAGCCTGCAGATACAGGCCGGGATGTCATTGCCTGGCATGCGTTCCCGTCGCTTAAGTCCGGCGAGACGTATCAAGTGGACGCGGCACTCAACAACCCAAACCTGCAACAATTGCGGGAAGCTGGCACAGAGTACCCAGCCTGGGTCACACAGAAATATTTGCAACTACCGCAAAGCTTCCCGCCGCGCGTCAAACAACTCGCGGAGGAGATCACAGTCGATGCCGAGACCTCGTTTGACAAAACGACTGCAATCACCCAATACCTGCGCAATAATATTGAATATGCATCGACCGTCCCAAAGACACCGCGCAATCAAGACACACTTGAGTGGATGTTATTTGAGTACAAAAAAGGTTATTGTGTCTATTACGCATCCGCTGAAATCCTCATGCTGCGATCCATTGGAATCCCCGCCCGCATGGCAGTGGGTTTTGCCCAGGGTGAACGCGATGGCAACAACTATATCGTCCGCAAATTGAACGCGCATGCCTGGCCCGAGGTTTATTTCCCAAACATTGGCTGGGTGGAGTTCGAACCGACGGGCAGCCAGCCCTCGCTCGACCGACCCCTGCCGCCGCGTGACGTGCTTGAACCCAACCTGACCAGCCCTTTTGATGATTTAAGGAATGAGGATAACGAATTTGCCGGCCGGGAACAGGATGTTGAGGGTGTGACCCCGGTTGTGGAAGTGGATACACCCATCTCCCCCATCCTCTACCTGATTCCGTTACTCATGGCTGCTGCGCTACTGACGTTTTTCATCAACCGTCGTTATGCACTGGCGATCAATGTTCCGGTGCTGATGCGCGCCACCATGGAACGTACCGGTATCGAAGTACCAAAGTGGATCATCCACTGGGAATACTGGGGAAAGCTGTCGCCGATCGAAAAAGCCTTCGAAAGCATCAATTTCGGCTTGCGGACTCTTGATGCGGCAGTCCCAATTCACACCACACCTGCGGAACGCGCGAAAAGGCTGACGGGTATCCTGCCACAAATGTCTGAACAGATTAAGATACTTCTGGACGAACACCAGACCTCGCTTTATACTTCCCGAGTCGCAAACGTCATTCAAGCCCGCCGCGTCGCGTTCAGTATCCGCAAGCAGGTACTCCTCGAACGTTTCCGGTATCTGTTTGCAGGCAAACCCCTCGGCAACTAAAACTTAATCTCGATTAACCCCGGGCCTGGATCATGAGGGGAAACTACATGACAACTGCAAAGACCAAGTCCATCTCTATCAACGATCAGGTAGTGAGTGTTACGCAGCAGGCGGCGAGGCTCCGGAACTCGCCAGAGGTCGGATACTCCCCTGAGGCAATCGATGGATTAAAGAGTCTTGAAAATTCCCTTGCACGTGTCAGCGAAATACTCATTCCGTTCGAGCTGCGATACAGTCATTTGCAAGCCCTGGCAGGGATAGGACAGTACGTCAATTCCACGCTGGAGGTGGAAGAAGTGCTCCATTCATTATGGGGAAGCAGTGCTGGGATGGATCGGCACGGAAAAGAGACTCGAATACACCGCCATCAGTGACAGCGTCAACACTTGCAAACGCATTCAGGAGAATGCAGCCAGGAATCAGATCCTGATCAGCAGGGACGCCTATGAGCGTGTAAAAGATGAAATCGAAGCGAAGCCTTTTCTACCTTTGTCAGTAAAAGGCAAGACACAGCCCCTGGAAGTGTATGAAGTGCTGGGGTTGAAGTGAGTAGTAAATAGTAATCGGTAATTGAATAATAAAAGGAGGTCCCTGGTTTTTCATTGATCTCCTTTTACTTATGATCTTTACGTACGAATTATCAAACCTGGCTGACAAATCTCAACAAATACTCCATGCCTTGCGCCACAGGCTCAGCGTTGATAAATTCATGCACTGTGTGCGCACTGCCCCCTGTTGAAACTCCCAGCACAATTGCAGGATATCCCCTGCTCAATGGGATGTTTGCATCTGTGGAACCGGCTGTCAGAATAGGTTCCAGGTCCTGTTCACACAGACACCTCTCTGCCAGTTT
>JANMSY010000656.1:0-4304 GCA_031389865.1 Anaerolineales bacterium
CCTTCATACCAATAAGATGGATCAAGAGAGATCGGATATGTTCCACCAATGGGTTCGCCAAATTCATATACTGCAGGAGATTGATGAATGACCCGCGAGGGGTGTGTTGGAATAATGCCTCTGTCTGGATTTCCCTGCCAATGCGGGAACGGCATCCCGTTCACGTACCGCAAGAATGTGATCGTCCCCGCCTCGCCAATCGTGAATTTGCCCTTAACGTTGGAGATCAACAGGATGAATGGCAGGCTGATGAGCAGGAAGATGCCAGCAGCAAGGAGAGGCTTGAAGAGCGAAGCGCGCCTCTGTTTTTGGACGAGCCATGCCAGTTCGAGGAAAATGGGTGCGATGGAAAACATAAAGGTCTTGGATAAATATCCCAGTCCAAGGACCAAGCCCAGGCTAACAAAGAGGCGATGACCGTCATCCCCCGCGCGGATTTGAGCGATGATTCCAGCCGCGAGGAAAACGAATCCCGCCATGAGCATATCGGGCGTCACCGCCCAGAGTTGGATCAGGCTGAGGGAAACCCAAATGAATAGTAGGTAACCAAGCGTCCACCAAGATGGTTCTGATAATTGAGGGGAATCGGATTGTGTGGTGTTGCGAACGTTACTCCACATGAACTCGAAGCAGGCGAGTGCGAATAGATAAATGAAGAAGTTGACGATATGGACGGTCGGGAACTCCCACTGCATGGATGGCTTGAAGAGGAGGTTGACGAGACCGAGGATCCACGAATACAGCGGACTCCAGACAGGGTTGATGGCAGTCGCCCAATCGGCTCGAAAGTATGCATCACCGATATCCAGGTAATTGATCCCATCAGCATTCATGGATTGGCTCTTTATAGCCGCATAGGTGTGTAAGACTCCAAGGCCAATTGCCAGAATACGAAATGCAATGCGAGTTTGCATACTCCTCGCATCACTTTTCCAAAAAGTACCAAGGAAGGCTGACCTAAGCATTGTAACCAGTTGGTTGGGTTGACTTATAGGGTGTGGATGGTATTATCACAGAAATCACCGTTATGGATGTGCATGGAATATTGCGTATGAATACAAAACCTGATAATTGCTCGCTCACTGTTGTAGTCCCCGTGTATAACGAAGGTGAGATCCTGCATTCGACCGCCCGGTCCATCATTGACTTCTGCAGCTCCCGCGACTGGAACGTCATCTTTGTCAATGATGGATCACGCGATAATTCAAAAGCGATTCTCGATGAACTGGACGATCTGCCTCACGTCTGCGTTGCGCACCACAAGGTAAATCGAGGGTATGGTGGGGCATTGAAGACCGGTGTTTCTCTCGTAACCACCCCGTATCTCGTAACGATAGACGCTGATGGACAGCATGCCATGGACGATGTTGAAAAGATGTTCCGGTTTGCATTGGAACATGATGCGGACATGGTCGTGGGGAAACGTGATAATAAACCGATGGTTGCACCCTACCGTTCGCTGGGAAAGTGGCTTATCCGCACGTTTACTCGGACGCTGATGCCGCTACCCATTGCAGATCTGAATTCCGGCTTCAAACTATACCGCACAGGCCCGGCCCAAAGGTACATTACAGTATGCCCCGACTCCATGGCTCTCAGCGATATCATTACGTTGATATTTGTCCATGAACACAATCTTGTTCTGGAATATCCCATCCATATTTCACCGCGAAGAGGGGGGCAAAGCACCATCACCACCTATACTGCTTTTGAAACCATTATAGAAATTCTCAACATTGCCCTGATGTTCAATCCTCTGCGGGTGTTTCTGCCGGTTTCGATATTATGTATATTAGCAGGGTTAGGCTGGGGAGTTCCCATTATCCTGCTGGGACGGGGAGTAAGCGTTGGCGCAATGCTTGCGATTGTGACCGGTCTATTATTTTTTGTGATTGGGCTTCTTGCCAGCCAATTGTCTGCAGTAAGGATGGAACGGTTGCGAGATTTATCAGGTGCTCCCAAACCTGCCAAACCCGACTGAATAATTACCTTTGGGTAATAAAGAGGTCATGGATCATTTTGTCCTAATAGATTGGCAATATTATTCACATAATTTTCGAGATTCAATTTTTCCGCAACCCGCTGCCTGGCGTTTTGTCCCAATCGTTTTGCCTCTGCAGGATTGGCAAGTAGGAATTGAATTGCATCCCGCAGGGCGGTGATATCCCCAGGCTCCACCAGTATTCCTGTTTCTCCGTGAATAATATAATCAACAATTCCCCTGGAACGGAAAGCGATCACTGCGCGAGCCATACCAGCCGCTTCCAGAGATACCGTTGCTCCCGCGGAGTAGACAAGATCATGGATGGGAAGAACCACGAACTGTGCAGTGGCATACAGCTGCCTGAGTTCAACCTGCGATAAGTGGCGCTTCAGTGACACATTTTGTGGAATACCTACCTTCAAAGAACTGTTCTTCTCCCGCGCATACCAGTGTCCATAGGCGGCAATTTCCAGGTTTACGGGAAGCCCCTGGATCGCCTGGAACAGGGACCCATAATCTCGTGAGCGGGGTTCGCCTATGCTCATAATGCGATTCTCGACTGGTTCCAACCCTGGTTGCGGTGAAAAAAAGGATTGATCAACGCTGTACTGGATAAGCTTTACCTGCGCTTCCGTGGCGCCCAATTCCAACATCTTTTGCTTCATGCTTGCGCAATGCACAATAATGTTATCCATGACGCCAAGAAGGCCAAGATTTTTAATGACAAATTCCTGACGCTCAGACCAGCATTGAAACATGGTTACAAAACGATGTTCAGACCGAAGATAGCGTTTGTATATGGCAAATGGAATGCCGGCTCTTTCTGACCATGTAAACACAACAGGATAGTTGCGACTTTTTAGCCAACTGAGCGTGGCTAGGTACAGATCGGATCTCAGCTGAGTTTCCAAATAGCGGAAAACTTCCCCAGTGTGTTTTTTGTCATAGGCAGAATAATTCAGGGTTTCCGTGTCCAGCAGGCGCTGCAATTCAAGATAGTCAACGCGAGGGAATCGGTGATGGTCGATATCTTCAAGTTGGTCGGCGTATAAACCGGCAGTTGCGACGGAGAGTATTTTCGACATTCTATTATTGATTCCTTCATGGCTTAACACTAAATCCCGCACTGATATTTTGCCACAGACAACTTTAAATGGATTCATTCTCTAACAATTCTCATCTTTTATGAGGGATGTACTTGGCTTGGGACCATATTGGAATTGACCTCTCAACATACTTGACGGGCAGTGCAATGAAGGTTGCCACGGTAGCGACGCCCAAGGCCGACAGGCTGCAGGGATCATTAATTACTGCTTGCATGATTTATAAATGAGGTAATTATTCGTTTGAGCGAAGAGCGAACAGTTCATCTCCAGGTGAGCCTTCAAATCTTCGTGCTTCCTGTAAAACAGATCAAAATTTGTTATCACGAAATATTCAGGGACAAAACCCAAAGCGTCAATTCGTTGTGTCACTGATAGTTCCTTTTCGCCGGGGCGACGATAAAATTCATCTTCAATGCCAACCGGCCAGGGCGCTCCACCAAATTCGCCATAGTACTCCAGCGGCAAGCCGTAATAGTACGCCACGTAAACTGTACGTGGACTATGATGGATAAGTTCGCCAATCTCCCATGCCACCGCCGGATCTTCCATATGCGACTGGTATCGGCTGTCATGCACTTCACGATATCCGAAATAGGACGCAAGGAGAATTGTGGCAACCATTGGCAGCCACCAAATCCTTCCGCTGGATTGCACAACTGATTCAGCCAGGCTGACGGTACTGGCTCCCAGACATAGAGCAACAATTGGGAAAAGCTGGATATGATAGTAGGGATGGGTATGGATGTGATATGTAAACGCCAGGGAAAATAGCACAAAACCGACTGCGAGGCCCAGTATCAAATATTGGACTTTCTTATCCCTTAAAAGGAAGAAACCAATTATGGCGAGGAGCAGGGGTGTGAATTTGGCTACATCCACTGCAACATCGAACCAACCAAGCCAGAAATCCCTTTTGGTTAGCAGGAAAGGCATGAAGCTGGTGACTACCTTCCAGCGCATGAAACCAGCGAAGAGAATTCCATATCCATAGTACAGCATCGATGGCAGCAGGCTGAGAACGCTGAAAACAATCAATGGCCGATCAATGATCTTTTTCCAGGTCTGATTGCGATGGATGGAAAGTGCGAGAAAGGCACATAATATTGCAAAAATGACAAGCGGCCTGAGCAGGAGAGTGATACCCGTGAAAATGCCGGCTGTAATCAGCCATTTGGTAGATGACCCTTCAGAATATAGTACCAGTGCATACAGAC
>JANMSY010000665.1:0-5259 GCA_031389865.1 Anaerolineales bacterium
GGCGATTAATGTGGCCGCTATATAATCGAGGTATGCCGCGGCGCTTATTGCCTACCTTCCTGTTATTCAGCCTCACCCCGCTCCACTGATTGACCACCGCCTGCGCAGATGTCGTCTCACTTCCCGACGTGATATTCTCCGAACGGAACCCTCCCAGTGATAGATCTCCCGCCAGTGGATATCCCGCCGCCAGCAGGCGGTCGGTCACCGACGACCCACCCACGCCCGTGTGCGACACATTGCCGGTCGCGGCCATGTAATCAGCATGTCCCTGGGCCACGGACATCAGGGTGGAACTGATGCCATAGGGCGCCAGCCCATACGAGGCGCGCAATGCGTTCACAGCATTGATCAGGTCCTGCGCAGAAGCAGCAAGCTGCGGCTTCACCTGCGTTTTCGCGTGGGAGGCGGAAGGGGAAGCCAATAGGAGCAGGGTGAGGCTGAATACCAGGAAGGTAGGCAATAAGCGCCGCGGCATACCTCGATTATATAGCGGCCACATTAATCGCCCCTCAAAGGATTCTCAGGAAACAGGGAAAAGTTTTGGTCTAAAAGAGTATAATCAACGTACCAGCCAAATGGAGGAAAATGTCATGCAAAATAAAGTTGTGATTCCCGGCAGAGTGGATAAGACAAACAGTCGAACATTTAAGATCAAGAAGGACAAGGCTTCCGAAACAGATACATCCATTGAGATCGTTGACGACGGCGATTATGAAGTTGACAAGCTCAGCGCGGACGGGTTACCCGCATCCATGCAGGATGGCACCACGATCCGCTGGTTCAACAACTTTGCCATCAAAAAAAATGGACAGTATATTAATCAAAGGTACTTTGTGACGATCAGCGGACTGGGATCTGCGCGCGTGGTGATCTTCGATGGAAATGGCGACCCCTACTATTACACAGGCAAAGTCACCAACGATACCTTTGAACTCACCGACGGGGATCCAGCGGTGGGTGCCGCTCCGTAACCGGTATCACTGACCGGGTGTACCAGCAGCACGTTGCAAGGCACGCCGCCATGGAACATTTTCAACATACATTTTGCGTGCACTTTCATCCTTGAATCTTGAGAGCTGTTCTTCAAGCATGTGAATGGCCGCCTCGAAGACCTGCGTAAAACGCGGGTCTTGTTTTTTCTCAAGCAACTGGCAGCAGTTGTAGTACACCCGCAGAGGTTCATCTGTGCCGTTCAAAGTGCCACCGCCATTAAGATGAGTGAGTATCTTTTCCGTCTCGAGGGAGGCGTATTCAAGGTCGTTCATGCGCAAGCCGACTTCCACCAACCCGGCGATCGGTTCCATCGAAAGCGCGGACTGCCCCAGTGACTCGCGGATTTCGATGGATTTCATGAAGGAATTTCTCGCCTCCTGAAACTCACCGAGCAGCAGTTGCGCATCGCCCGAATATAACCAGCCCCATGCTTCTCCAGACGACTCACCTGTTTTTTGTGCCAGTGCAGTGGCCATCCCGGCATACTGCAATGCTGACAACGCATCGTTTTGAATCCCTGCATTGGCACTCAAATTGATTAATGTATAGATCTCGTGATACAGGTTACCTGTTTCACGGGCAGTTAATAGTGCCTGTTGATGATATTCCTTTGCTTCGGGAAAGTTTCCGAGCAGGCCAGCGATGAAGCCCAGATTTGCCAGCGCAGTTGCTTCAGTGTTGCGATCGCCCATTGCCCGTGCGATCTCAAGACCCTGACGGTAATAATCATTTGCGCGGGCATAGTCACCGTGCACACCTGCTTCGAATATGGCAAGGTTGTTAATGGCGCGCGCTTCCAGATTTCGATCCTTTAATTCATGGGCGATATCCAGCGCTTCCACAAGATAGGATTCAGCGGCGGCAGGCTCCTTTTGTTCAAGTGCAACCAATCCTATGGCTGTCAGCACCCTGCCTAGCTGCCTCCCATCTGTTGCAGCCCGGGCCAGCTGGAGTGCATCCTGTCCCCGCTGCATGGACTCGTCCACTTTGCCCAGCCTGAGGAGCGAGAGGAACCAGGTGATGCGGGCCAGAAAGTTCAGCTCAGGTTCCAGACTTAAACCGGGCAGTGTAAACGCCCGCTGCGCGTACTGGATGGTCTCTGAATAATTTCCGGTGAGATAAAAATAAGTTGTATGGAGCATCAGGGCCCTGGAGAGACGGGCCTCATCACCCATCTGTTTGGCCAGCGATTCCAGCGTACGTAGATCGTCCAGTTGCAGGGTACGTTTGCCCAGGCGGTTGAACAACTCGACCCGTTCGGCGATCAGATCAAATTGGGCATCCAGGCGATCGGAGGCTAGCAACAGCATGGCACGCGAGTAATAGTCAATCGCCTGGTGGTTTTGATACAACCCGGAAGCGGTTTTTCCTGCCAGTGTGTAATAGGCGAGTGCCTTCTCCACCAGCCCGGCATATTCAGAGTGATGGGCAAGCTCTGCATAATGATTGCTGAGAGTTTCATCCGTATACAGGCTCTCCAGAGCGTATACAGCCAGTGCATGGAGTTCCTGCCTTCTGGCACGCATTTGCATTTCATAGGCTGCATCACGCAATAAGCCATGGCTGAACATATAGCGGATCTCATTCAGCGGAGCCCAAATGGCAGCCTTCTCGGCCTCCTGCAGGCATTCGTGAGCGTTCTCCACGTCCTGCATCATAGCCAGTAATACTTTAAGTTCAAACTCACGACCCAGCACTGACGCAGTTTGAATGATCTCCTTTACCTCGCGCGTAAGCTGGTCCAGCCGCGCCACCAGAATGGAGCGAATATCTGTCGGCAAAAAGTTACTGCGCAATCGCCGGATCAATGCCCAGCCTTTCGCACTGGTTTCCAGAAAGCCGTCCTCCTGTAAATAGCGGATGATCTGCTCGGCAAAATAAGGATTTCCCTCCGAGCGACTCCACAGCAGGGCAGCCAGCTCAGGCGATGCCGCCCCGCCCAGCAGGTTTTCAGCAAGCTGTGCAATGGCATCACGCGAAATCCCTCGCAGGTCGATGCGCTCATCAATGACATCTTCCGCCAGGGTGATCGCGTGCGGACGCGTCGTGACGATCATGACAATGGGGTGGGATGGCTCGGCTGCCAAAACGGAGCGCTTCAAACGCGGCAGGAATTCCTTGGAGTCAGTATCGGTAAACTGCAGATCCTCCAGGAATAGCACAACGGGCTGGCGCAGGCTTTCGGCCTTTAGCAGGGCGATCAACGCCAGGAAGGTGTTGTTATAGCGGCCTTCTGCATCCAGCTGCTCGTACAGGGAATCGTCCCAGTGCAGGTCCACGAGGGCGCCCAGGATGGAGCGGGTCCGCTCGACTTCACGCGCCAGGTCGGGGTCCGGAATGGAGCCGAGCAACTCATCCAGCTTTGAATCAAACCTCCGCCTGCGGTCATCCACGGGTTCATCAGCAGCAAATTCGAAATACTGCAGCAGCCAGCTGCGCAGGGGATTAAAGGACTGGCGCAATATCTGGTCAGACTGACATATCGCCCACAGCACGGATCGCCCATCGAACATGTTCGACGAGCGAAACTCGTAGACAAGCCGGCCCTTGCCAATGCCTGCATCACCTGAAACAAGCATCAGGCCGGCGGATCTGTTTTGAAATAGCGGTTCAGTAAAGATCCTCAATTGTGCCAGTTCGGCATCCCGCCCAACCAGTTCGCCCTGATGGATGGGCTCGAGGCTCTTTTTATGCCGGCCCAGGCGATGAACTTTTTGTTCGGCAGCGAAGCCTTTGAAGTGCTGGCTGCCAATAAAGGTGATCTCAAAGCGTCTCGACAACCTTCTTGCAATGCGGTCATCCACCCAGGTCTCACCCGTTGGCGCACTTGCCATGAAACGTGCAGCCAGATTCACTCCCCAGCCATAACAGGTGTAATCTTCACACAACGCACTTCCCAGGTATCCTGCATGCGCGATGTAGTATGTGACGCCAGCCGTGATCGGAAAATCAACACGGGCTTTCAGGTCGATCAGGAAGTTCAAGGCACGGCCGATGTCATTGTCGTAGGCCACGGGCGCGCCCCACAACATAAGCATGTTGCAGCCTTTATCGCCAAAGTCGAGTCTTGTCAGCAGGCCGCCATACTTGTTCCGCAATTCGAACACTTCGCGTGTCAGGCTTTCCATCTGTTCATCCTGCAGGTCGGGGAAGCGCATGAACAGGTTCACGACCTGCCGGAACTCGCCGCGCACATCATGTGAGATCACCTCCACCGGCATGAAGAGCCGCGAAATCTCCAGGTCAATCGGTGGGAAAGTCACAGGGAGCCTGCCGGGCGGCCTGGTACGGAAGCCACCAAAGCGCCGGTAGGAACTGACAGGCGCGGTCTCGACATCCAGCTGGAGCAGCTCGCAAATGCTGTCGGTCAGGAGGATGTCGCCTGGTGCGGCATGGTGTTCGGCCTGAGCCGAGTCGTCCACCGCGCTGCCGCGGAAATAATATGTGGCCTGGTCGCCCTCCTGGGAACGCAAAATACCCCATGAGACCGAACCATGTGTCAAACCGATCCTCGCAAAAATGGGGAACTTTCCATACACTGTATGGCGCGAGGGATTTTCCTCCAGGCGCTTCTGGATCAGGTGCGCCGAAGCCAACGCACGCATTGCCGTCACTTTTGCATCGCCGTCAATGGGATATAACGCCATAATGCCGTCACCGGCAAAGCCCACAATTTTTCCCCCATGTTCAAAAATGCTTTCCACAAGCGGATCAAAAACGCCATGCATCAGGCTTGCAAGCACCTCGGCGCCATGTTGTCCATGCTGCATGAGTGCATCCGTCATCGTGGAAAAACCGGAGAGATCAAGGAACATTCCTATTGCCGCGAATTCCCCGTGGTAACGACCCGCCCTGTAATTTTCAACAATCAATTCTGGTACGACGCGGTGCATGTGCAAATTGTAGCATGTATAATGACCTCATGGCAGATAATTCCTATGAGATCAGGGTCTGCGACTCGTGTGGGCTCCGCTACCCGCTGAGTGTGGGACATTCCTTTGGGACGCGCTGTCCCATTTGTATGGGAGAGACGCGCGTCGCGCTTCGCATCAGCCGACAGTTGACAGCCGAGCCCACGCGCGGCCCCACCCCGTTCACTCCCCATGTCGGAAGAGAAACGGCAGTCCTGCTTGACAATATTCGCTCGGCCTGGAACGTGGGCTCGATCTTCCGTAGTGCGGAAGGGTTTGGGTTCAGGCATGCCTATGTATGCGGGATCACACCTACACCTGAAAATGACGCCGTGACCAAGACCGCGCTCGG
>JANMSY010000691.1:0-2717 GCA_031389865.1 Anaerolineales bacterium
ATTATACCTGATCCTTGAAAAGCGGAATAAGAAAGCGGTCTACTCGATGGAGTAAACCGCTTTCCAGTTCAATAGTTTGAGCGGAACCGCTCTACACCGGTGAACGTCCTGGCAACGCGCGGACAATCGCTATTGCCACAACTGCACCCAGGAAGGCAACCACAATACTGGTGATATTGATACCGTTTACGGCATTGGCGACGCCGAAGAGTTCACCAGCCAGGAAGCCACCTACCACGGCGCCTATAACCCCTACAACTATATCGGTCACGGCGTTGCCGCGGCCACTTCTCATCATCTGATTGGCCAGCCAGCCGGCAATCAGGCCTACTACAAGCCAGGATAAAAGACCCATATCGTATTCTCCTTTTTGAGACCGAGTGAATTTGTATAATTCGGTCGCTTAGGTTACTTAACGAGTTCTCATCTTCTGCGTTATGGCTTGAATCCAGAATTGGAGAGTGGCAAATTCTCTACCGTCCGTGACCATTTTCCGAACAACGTGCCGATCCGGAGCAGGACGATGCAGGCCATCCATGCGAAAATCCATTTTGCTCAATATACCCAGGGCGGTCACAAAATGCGCTTTTTCAAAGGTGGGAAAGCGCAATTTGTGACCGTGGGCATTATATATTCATCATGTTTGGCCTCATTTGACTGCCCGCGTTGCCAGATAACTGGGATGATATTTGTGTAATGGCGAATCGAGCATGTAGTCCTCGTACATGTCCGTGATCACGAAGCCTGCGTCACACTGACCGCCGAGCAGATCGGTGAGGCTGTGACCGAATTCAACCGGCAATCCCTTCTCCATGAGTTCCTCCAGATCCTCCTTCGGGATGCTGGTTAGATCCGAGTAGGGGATGGAATGCGCAACTTCCAACGTGCCCTCATCTGCTTTATATAGATCGAAGATATAGTGAACCGGATTCATCGAGCCGGTCATTAATATTCCACCGGGACGCAGGACGCGGGAACATTCCTTCCAGACGGCGCGCACATCTGGCATGAAAACTGTCGAGCATGGATTGAAAACCAGGTCGAAGGATTCGTCTGCGAACATGGATAGATCCGCGGCGTCGCCTTCCACGGTGCGGATGGAGAGCCCCTCCCTCTCAGCCACGAGCTGGTCCTGTTTCAATTGGGCGGGGGAGTTATCGAAGACGGTGACATTCGCACCCGTCGCGGCCAGGATCGGTCCCTGCTGCCCGCCGCCGGAGGCAAGGCATAACACATCTGCGCCAGCAAGCGGGGGAAACCATTCAAATGGGACAGGTTTATTTTCTGTGAGCACAATTGAAAATTGACCGGCCTTTGCCCTGGCAATAAGCTCCGGGCTGACTGCCTGCGTCCAGCGGCTCGCGCCACCTTCCACTTCCCGGTTCCAGGCGTCTCGGTTGTAGGATCTGATGTCCATGATTTCTCCAGGTTCTTTTAGAATGTCGGAATTGTACAGGGGGCGGTGACGCCTGTCGAGATGGAATCAACTACCGGCTGGCCGGAAAGCGGAACCGTTAAACAATTGGGACAGGCCTGCGTATGACCTGTCCCACAAGTGAGGAGATATCAGCTTTGCGGGTTCCATAAACCATCACAAGGCATTGATACTGAAATTAATCTGTGGCGGCTGGCTCTGCAAGCGGGGCGGGAGAGTGATGGGCCTTGTTGAGTACCATAAAACCTATTGTTGCCATCATGCCGATCAATCCGCAGAATGCCCAGAGCAGGGATGGGTTGCCGCTTTCGAGCAGCAGCCCGGCAAAATACGGACCCACAGTAAACGAAATACTCCATGAAAGGCTGGAGACTGCCATATAGCGTCCACGCATATGTTCGGGAGCGAAACTTGCAACCAGCGATTGCTGGAACGGTGAGACAACCATTTCGCCGATGGTAATGATGATCATGGCAACAATAAAGAAGGCAAACGTGGGGACAAAGCCATACATGGCGAACCCGATCGCATACAGCAGCGAACCTGCTGCCATCATCAACAACGGCTTGTATTTTTCGAGCCGGCGCGTCATCCAGAATTGGAACAGAACCACGATGATGGCGTTGATGCTCAGCAGCAGGGCGTATCGTACTTCGGGCAGCCCATGCTCATCACGCAGATAAACGCCGAGGGTGGAATTCATGTTCATGTACACAAGCGTCATCATGACGGTTACGCCGATGAATGCAAGGAAGCGGCTGTCCCCGAAGACTTGTCCATAGCCTGCAAATGTCTGCCGCATCGATTCGGGCTTTGCATGCGCATGCGCCTGGGGCTTTGTTTCGGGCAATGCGAAGAAAACGATCGCAGCACAGATGACGCTGATGACAGCATCCACGATGAACAGCGTGAGATACGAGTTGGCGATCAATAAGCCTGCAATGGGCGGTGCAATAATGACCGCGACATTGAAGATCACGCGTATGATGCCGTATCCTTCTGCGCGCTTATCGGGTGGCAGCAGATCTGCAACCACGGCTTCATGTGCAGGGCCGCCGATGCTCGAAAGCGTGCCAACGACAACAACGACTGCGATAAAGATTCCCAGCGAAGGTGCGAATCCCATGCCCAGGGCGCTTAGTGATGATAGGACCAGGCTGATGATGATCACCACTTTGCGCCCCATACGGTCTGCGACCGCGCCTCCAAGAGCGCTTCCTATCATCCCGCTGACAGAGAAGACCCCAAAGATGAGACCCACTGTGGACATGCCAATGTCATA
>JANMSY010000709.1:0-2850 GCA_031389865.1 Anaerolineales bacterium
TGAAAATGCGCATTTAGTGCGTAATATTCTGGATGAGGTTTTCGGTAGTGAGAACTTCGTCAATGCAATTATTTTCAATAAAACAACAGGAGCGGGGAGTCCAGCAATTGGCACTCTGGTATTAGCCGCGGTGAACGATTATGTTTTGTGGTATTCAAAAGACAGAGAGAGAATTAAATATCGCCAGTTGTTTTCAGAAAAAGTAGCGGGAGAAATGGGTGCAACTCGTTACTCAAGTTCTGATGAAGATTCGGACGAATTGTTCGCAAACACAGATCTTCGTTCACAAAGCGGAGGACCAACAGCTGCTTATAAAGTGAACTATCATGGAAAAGAATTCAACCCTTATCCCCTTTTTTGGAAAACAAACGAAACTGGTTTGAGTAGATTGAATTTGTCCAACAGGTTGATAATAGAGGGTAAAACGCTTCGATACAAAAGATACTTAAATGATTTTCCTGCGAGTCCTTTACATAACCTGTGGATTGATGTAGGTGGTATTCAAAGTCGAACTGACCCCAAAATTTATGTCGTTCAAACATCTACAAAGGTTATTGAACGCTGTATGATGATGGCAACTGATCCAGGTGACCTGGTGCTTGATCCCACGTGCGGTTCCGGCACCACAGCATACATCGCCGAGCAATGGGGGCGCAGATGGATCACAATTGATACCTCGCGAGTAGCCATTGCGCTGGCACGTACTCGTCTCATGGCTGGGCGTTATCCCTATTATCTTTTGGCGGATTCAAGTGAAGGACGAAAGAAGGAAACAGAATTAACAGGCACATTTGTAACCTCCGAGACAGAACCTACTGGTGATATCAAGCGTGGCTTCGTTTATGAACGTGTCCCGCATGTCACGCTCAAGTCCATAGCCAACAATGAAGAGATAGACGAAATCCACGCCCGGTATCAGGAACAGCTCGAACCTTTGCGTGCTGAGATCAACAATCTGGCAAAGAAGAAATGGGAGGAATGGGAAATTCCACGGACGATGGACGATGGACCAAAGACCATAAAAAATGGTCAATCCCACGAGGATGCTTCGCAATCTTCTGTGATCAATGGTCTGCTCACCCAATATTGGGAACTGCGCCGCGCCCGCCAGAAAGAAATTGATGCTTCGATTGCCCGCCGTGCAGATACCGAATTCCTGTACGACAAGCCATATCAGGAAAACAAGCGTGTGCGCGTCTCGGGTCCATTCACCGTGGAAAGCCTTTCACCCCATCGAGTTCTCAGCACCGACGATCCGTCCACGTCATTCAGGGAAGACGCGCTCAATACAAAAGATTTTACCCAGATGATCCTCGAAAATCTCAAGGCATCTGGTGTGCAAAATACCATCAAGAACCAACGCCTCAAGTTCGAGCAGCTTGAATCCTTTGCAGGCACATGGATTCAGGCTGTAGGTGAATACACCGAAAAGGATGGAACTACACGTCGCGCCGCCATTTCGATTGGCCCTGAATTGGGAACCGTTAGTCCTGAACAAGTAAAGGAAGCCGCCAAGGAAGCCGTGCGCGGCGTGGGCTTTGACCTGCTCATTGTATGTGGCTTTGCCTTCGATCCGCATGTCAGCGAAGAAGCCAAGCGCTACGGCACACTCACCGTCCTGCCCACACGCATGAACCCTGACCTTTCCATGGGCGATGAGCTGCTCAAGAAAACTGGCGCTGCCAATCTCTTTATGGTCTTCGGCGAACCCGATCTGGATATTGAAAAGATGGACGGCAAGCTTACTGTTTGCCTGAAAGGCTTGGATGTCTATGACCCCACCACGGGTGAAATCCGCTCCAACTCCACCGATGACATTGCCTGCTGGTTTATTGACACCGACTACAACGGCGAAAGTTTCATTGTCCGCCATGCCTACTTCACCGGTGCAGACAACCCCTACGACAAACTCAAACGCGCTCTGCGGGCAGAAATAGATGAATCTGCCTGGAGCGCATTGTATTCAACAAACTCCTATCCCTTCGAGAAACCGAAATCAGGCAAGATTGCGGTCAAAGTGATCAATCACTACGGGGACGAAGTGCTGAAGGTATATGAAGTGTAGGGAATAAAAACAGAGATACATTGGAGTGTCTATGATTAGAATCATGCGCTGGTTATCAATTGTGGGGTTTACACTAGCTGCCGTATTCTTTTGGCAAAGAGGTGATTGGGAAATTGTACTTACGTCAATCATTATTCCTGTTTTAGCAGGTCTGGTGCCTTTACTGTTCCAAAAAGATACAATGGACGAAAAAAAACACGATTCAAGGTTGAAATCAATTTTAAAGGGCAAAGATTTTAAAAAACGATATTTTACGCCGCAATTGAAAAGATTGCCGGTGCCACTATATCCGCTGAGCCTGCAAGAAGAGTTTGCGGGCGTTTGATAACGATTCGGGCATGACCATGCTGCGAATCGGATCCATGAACCTGATGCTGCACGGGATCGAGTCGCCGCAGTTCTTTTACATGGATACGCTCTCGAAGTCGTTCCACGATGAGCGCGAGTACGACGTGATCCTGATGAACCCGCCGTTCAAGCGCGCGGTGGATAAGGGCGACGTGCACCCCAGCCTGCCATCGGATACGACGAAGAGTGAGCTGCTATTTTTACATTTGATCCTGCGGGCGCTGGATATGGGCGGGCGCGCGGCGGTGATCGTCCCTGACGGCGTGCTGTTCGGTTCGAGCCGCGCTCATGTGGAGCTGCGTAAGAGGCTGATCGAGGAGAACCGCCTGGACGGGGTGGTCTCGATGCCTTCGGGTGTCTTCAAGCCGTACGCGGGCGTGAGCACGGCGGTCCTGCTTTTTACAAGGGGCGCGCAGACGAAGGACATCTGGTTCTAC
>JANMSY010000720.1:0-5512 GCA_031389865.1 Anaerolineales bacterium
TGTTGTCATTGATGAACAACATCGCTTTGGCGTGGATCAGCGTGCTGCCCTGCGCTCCAAGGGCACGAACCCGCACCTGCTGGTCATGACCGCCACGCCCATCCCGCGCTCGCTGGCGCTGACGTTGTACGGCGACCTCGATCTCTCGATCATGAATGAAATGCCCGCGGGCCGGCAGCCCGTCAGTACCTACGTGCTGCGTCCGCAGGAACGCGAGCGCGCGTTTACGTTACTACGCGGGCAGATCAAAGCGGACAAACAGGCATTCATCATCTATCCGCTGGTCGAGGAAAGTGAAAAGATCGAAGCCAGGGCCGCCGTGGATGATTATGAAACGCTTTCGAAGGATGTCTTCCCCGACCTGAGACTGGGCCTGCTGCATGGACGTATGCGCCCGGATGAAAAAGATGATGTAATGCTGAAGTTCCGCGACAGGAAGTATGACATTCTGGTCTCCACCACTGTCGTGGAAGTGGGTGTGGACGTGCCGAATGCGACCGTGATGATTATCGAAGGCGCGGATCGGTTCGGCCTGGCACAGCTGCACCAGCTGCGCGGACGTGTGGGCCGCAGCTCTGATCAATCCTATTGTCTGCTGATCCCCACCCGCGAAGATGCAACAGAGAACGAACGTTTGCAGGCCATGTCTGAATCAAACGATGGCTTTGTGCTCGCCGAGCGCGATCTGCAACAGCGCGGTCCCGGTGAGTTTTTGGGCACACGTCAGTCTGGCTATGCAAGCGGACTGCGCATGGCAAGCATTACCGACGTGCAGTTGATCGAGAAGGCGCGCCTCGAGGCGCAGAAGTTATTCGAGCTGGACCCCGATCTTTCCAGGCCTGAGGATGCCCTGCTGGCAGAGGCGTTCGAACGGTTCTGGGGCGGCGGGAAGGGCGATGTGAGTTAAATACTTCACTCCGTCATTGCGAGCGGAGCGAAGCAATCTCTCACGAAATTCTTTGTTTTCCATCGTAAATGAGATTACATCGCCGGACTCTGCCCTCCTCGCAATGACGAGTTTATGGAAATATGAGACAAGACAAAATGGTCAGAGCATTATTCCCGGGGACGTTTGATCCCATTCATTATGGCCACATGGATATTGCCGAACGTGCCACGCGTCTCTTTGATGAGGTGGTGATGGCGGTGTATGACAAGCCGCTGAAATCGTTGATGTTCTCGCCCGAGGAACGCATGCAGCTGGTGACCGAAGCGTTCAAGGAAAATCCGAAGATCAAGGTGACGGGCTACAGCGGCCTGACGATCAACTTTGCCCGCCAGATCGATGCGCTTGTGATCGTGCGCGGACTGCGCGTGTTCTCCGATTTCGAATTCGAGTTCCGCATGGGGCTCGCCAATCAGCGTCTTGCAAGCGACATTGAAACGGTGGCTTTCATCACTGCCGAACAGCACACTTTCCTTTCCTCGAGCACGGTCAAGGAAATTGCATCACTGTTTGGTGATGTTTCGAGCATGGTCCCGGCCCATGTTGAAAAGGCGCTCAAGAGGAAGGTCAGTGATTTGGGTGACGGAAATTCCCCGCCCAATGCCTTGCGCGATTAAAAATGAGATAGAATAGGAATCGTCCGTCCAACGGAGGCATTTATGGATATCCTGCAGTTGATCGACCGACTGGAAGAACTCTTCAATCAGAGCAAAAACATTCCCCTCACACATAATGTGATGGTGGATGAAGACCGCATGCTCGACATCATTGACCAGATGCGTATTGCCATCCCTGAGGAGGTAAAGAAGGCCCAGCAACTGCTCGGTCAACGTGACCGGGTGCTGGCGCAGTCCCAGGAGGAAGCGAACCGCACCCTGGAGATCGCCCGCCAAAAAGCAGACCAGCTTGTGGCGAAGGACATGATCGCTGCCGAAGCACAGCGACGCGCAGAGCACTTCCTTGTCCAGGCACGATCTGAAGCGGAAGTTATCCGTGCAGAGGCAGACGACTACGTCATGGACAGCCTCAACCAGCTCCAGGCTGAGCTTGAGCGGATATCCAACCAGGTGCGTAACGGCATCCGCACGGTCGAGGAGGAACAGGCACGGCGTACGCCTTCCTCCCTATCGCAGCAAACAGATCAGTGAAGTTGTGCGAAACACAATCTCCCCGCCATTTGCAGGGAGATTTTTGATTCCAGGAACTGCAGTTCTATACAGCGCCAGTCCGTACAGGGACACGTAATAAGAATGTTACCTTTCCAAACCGTTCTTCTCCACGTACAATCGGGCCGATGAAAACATTAAACCCCACATTCGATTCAGCAGGTCAGCTCTATCAACAGACCCGCATCGCCCATTGGGATGCTGTGGCTCAAAAACGTGACGCATGGCAGGGCATGGGAAATTCCTATCACCGACGCCTTTTTGACATTTTTAGATTCCACGTGACCCCAAACCAGAATATTCTCGAGATTGGCTGCGGAGATGGGCGTCTGCTGGCAGCCCTGCAGCCCGCGCGCGGCGTGGGGATCGATTTCTCGGAGGAGATGATCCGCCGCGCGAAACAGAATTACCCCAGCCTCGAATTCATCCACGCCGATGCCCACGATCTCTCGCAGATCAACGACAGGTTCGACGTGATCATCCTGTCTGACCTCGTCAACGACCTGTGGGATGTGCAGCGTGTACTCGAACAGGTCAAACCACTCTGCCTGCCGCGCACTCGAATGATCCTGAATTTTTACAGCAGGCTCTGGCAGGTTCCCCTCGGCATCGCGCGAAAGTTGAACCTGGCAACATCCAACCTGTCTCAAAACTGGCTTACGCCGCAAGATATCAACGCCCTGCTGGTGCTGGCTGGTTTCGAAGCCATTAGAACGTCGCGTGAAGTCCTGTTTCCTCTTCCACTGGGCGGCTTTGCGAATCGTTTTCTGGTGCGCCTGTGGCCCTTCAATCAATTTGCATTGTCCAATTTTGTGGTGGCACGTCCCGCCCCTGAACGTGCGCCGGAGCCCGTTGTTTCCGTCATCATTGCTGCGCGCAACGAAGCCGGAAATATTAAAGCCCTTTTTGAACGCACTCCCCAAATGGGACGCGAGACCGAAATTGTCTTTGTCGAGGGACATTCGAAGGATGATACGTACGCGGCGATCGAGCGTGAGATCGCTGTGCATCCCGCCACCTCCAGCCTGCTCCTGCGGCAACCGGGCATCGGCAAAGCGGACGCTGTGCGGATCGGCTTCGAAAAAGCGAGAGGTGACGTGCTGATGATCCTGGACGCAGATATGACCGTCCCGCCAGAAGACCTGCCGCGTTTCTATGAGGCATTGGTTGCCGGAAAAGGCGAGTTCATCAATGGCGTGCGCCTCGTCTACCCCATGGAAAAGGAAGCCATGCGGACGCTGAACTTCCTGGGCAATAAATTCTTCAGCCTGGCGTTTTCATGGCTGTTGGGACAGCCCATTAAAGACACACTCTGTGGGACAAAGGTGCTCTGGAAAAAAGACTACGAGCAGATCGCTGCGAACCGTTCCTACTTTGGCGATTTCGACCCCTTCGGCGACTTCGACCTGATCTTTGGCGCGGCAAAACTGAACCTGAGGATCATCGATCTGCCCATCCGTTACCGCGACCGCACTTACGGCACCACGAACATCTCCCGTTGGAAACACGGCTTGCTGTTGTTCCGCATGGTCGCGTTTGCAGCACGGCGCATCAAATTCGTTTGATCACCTCGTCGGGCATTGCCGCTCACCCTCCTGCGGCACATATAGAGCGATATCATCTGCCGGGAAAACTGCATCCTCTTCATAATTGCAGAGGATGTGTCTCATTACCCGCCTGACCCAAACGTTGTTTTCCTCCGCGAAGCTGCGGTTTTTGGTCATGATGTTGAAGTTCAACGGGTCTACAACGATCAGCGCAAACCGTTGGTTCTCCATATCGGTTCGAAACTTTCCCAAATAGTCGGCATTATTCCCCATTGCCATTTCCATCAGGTCTTCGCGCTCATATTCAGGGACAAGCCTGACCCCATTCAGCATGTGCATGGAAACAAGATGTCGTTGCGTGATAAAAAGTATTTCCCCATCCCGGGCATTGACATCATCAACAAAACCCTGAATGCTCTGCAGCGCTGCCTGGGTCTTGTTCTCATCATAGGTTTTGAAACTACTATTAAAACGCAGGCTTGACCAGACCGGCATAAAGATCACTGCCAGAACCAGAAGCCACGGCAGGGAGATCGATCGCGATAGTTCTCCGTTTTCCAGACGATAACGCGCAAACACCATGTACGAGAAGACGATCAACAAAAGGCATAGATAGGCATCCAGGTTATGCAGGTCCACACCGCCCCCGATTTTGAGGCTGACGAGAAGTCCACCAATCAACAATATGAATAGTGCTGCAAATATCAAAAGCAAACGGACAGGATGCCAGTTTTTCCTTCCATTTGCACGAATTACCATGGTTAGGACGATCCACATCGGTACAGAAAGAAGAAGAGCCGCGGGGATCAGGCCCAGAAAATAGGATGCGTTGGGTAACAGGCGATACCACAATAAATCTGATGAAAGGCTAGTATAGAAGGATCCACTATCGCCTATGCCTGACAGAGCAATATAGATTCTTTGCGACAGGAATGCAGCTGTTGTCCCGGCAATACACCAGAGCAATGGTTTAAGAAGATATTGCCATAACTTTTTTCCGCCTATCGGAACTTCCATTAAATACAATACAGCTGCGATCATGGCCGGCACGGGATACCAGTTGACGCGGCTCCATCCGCACCAGAGGGATGCCAAAATAACGGCGACCCAGGTCCGGCGTTCGTCCTCAGTCGAAAACCCCCAGAGCACAATGATGACTGGAACAGCAAGATGAAAATAGACGGGGCCTGTAAAGAGAAAAAGAAACATCCACAAGGCAACCAGCCAGCGCAATGGACGGTCGCTTATGGATACTCGCTTCAACAAGGGAGGAACGATCGAGCCCACCAGCAAAAAACGTAACGCCACCTGCCAGAAACGGTGGAACCACAGGGGAGACTCAACCAAGTAAGGTGGGGCAAGCAACAGATGCAATGTGGGATGAAGAACGGGCCACGGGAATTTCTGGCCATACACTTTCTCTGAGAGAAAAAGCGACGGGAAGTAGAAGCGGCTTGTTTCAGACCATCCCAGGGCAAACGGGTAGGATGTGACCTGTGAAAAGTAGAAAAGGATCAGTTGAATGACAGATTGGGACAGTACGATAACGATGAGTGCCGTCATCCACGCTGGCTCCCTGCGGACTATTTTGATTCCCCACATCCCTGCCAGGCTGAACAGCGCAACTATTAAATAGCGGACACCGCTTGCATTCCCGAGAACCCGTATGAAATAAGCATTGGATGTGAATAATGCAAAGCCACTTAAACCTATACTGATAAGCAGCACGCCCAGGTACTTCTGAAATCTCGTTTCAACAATGGATTCCAGAAAATCAACCAGCCGTTGCCCCATTCTTGAAAAACTAATTGCCAGCAGGGACAACATCACAATTATAAAAGCACTTAACAAAA
>JANMSY010000004.1:0-10433 GCA_031389865.1 Anaerolineales bacterium
CTAAGGGTTTTCTCGACCTACCTTCGTCTTGATTCGCAGAAATACCCTGCTTGACTTGACCACTATTTACGGAAGAAACCCTTAGGGTCTCTTTATATTGGATAATTTCCTCTTCCGACTTCACCCTCAAATCAACATGAAAGTGATTTCGTAACATGCAATACGCAAAAGTATCTGCAACGGGCGTGATGTGTCTTTCGTATAATTTCAGAAAAAGATCGTAATTCCGTTCTTCAACGAAAATATTCTCGCCATTCACGCCGCGATTGTAAATGTGATAGTAAGTGTCGTAGAGGAGAGGTGATGGGCTGGTCATATTATTTCAAGTTCCAAATCCTAAGGGTCTTTAAGACCCTTAGGGTTTTTGTTACAAGGTTACATAAACTGATTCAACGGCACGTAATCCTTGATGTACTCAGGAACCCGCGCGCGCCATGAGGCAGGTACAGCTTTGAAGTCCTGCATGGTAAAAGTCGGGTTGGTGTTCAATTCGGTCAGACGTTTGTTCTCGATAATATCGCGCACGCGATTATCTGTAAGGTATGCCTTGAAAAAATACTTTAATGGCATGATGATCTCAGGCTTTTCAGGCTTGGTATCTGCGATGAATTTCTCAAACTCTTCTTCGAGCAGATCATCCTTGCTCTTGAATTGTTGGATAAAGCCATAAGCCTTTTCAACGATCTCGCGCAGGGAGAGCCTGCGGTCAATGCCAGCGGCTTTACGAAGTTTATCCAATGTAAAATACTCTTCAGGTCTATCTAAAATATGAGTTGAAACATACTCAACAATGCGTTCCCAATTGCCTTCCTGCACATTGGTTTTGATGAATTCATCATCCTTGACGCGTTCTTCAAACTTCTCGAAGAACATGCGGTCAATCTTCATGCCTTCCAAACCGATTTGCTGTTCTTGAATGGACTTCAATGCATCAGGATCAAAACGTTCATAACCTTCTATAACGACTGTTGTTCCTGTATCAATGCCAGAACCTGGAGATGCTCCCATTTCTGAACGTCGCGGCAGTTTGAGAATTTCATCGTATTTGTATTTCTCTTCAAAATATTCACAATTGGCGAAGAAGTCGAATAGCTTATAGTTTTTTTTCTTCACAGAACCAATTTGAGACTTGAGTTCATGATCATACAGGTCTCTTATGAATTCGTATGTTCGTGTTCCACGTCCCTTGATCTGGATAAAATCTGTTGGCGAGAAGATAGGGCGCATCAGACATAGATTCAATATATCTTCGCAATCGTAGCCTGTGGTCATCATACCGACGGTTACACAAACACGGGTTTTACTGGTTTTGTAGGCGGAGTTGAAATTTGCAGAACCGCCCAGGTTGTTATTTGAAAAATTGATACTGAACTGCTGAGCGTCCTGTACTTGCGAAGTCACTTGCATGGCAAAGTCTGATTGATATTTGTCTGGAAATATCTGGTCTGCCAACTCGTTGAGATATTGCGTTAATTTTGCGGCATGATGCTGGCTTACAGCGAAAATAATAGTCTTTCCAACTTCACCACTAATCGGGTCGCGCAAAGCCTTTTCGAGAAACGTCTTGCAAAAGGTGTAATTCGTTGGGTCAGAGAAAAACTTCTTTTCAAAGGATCGCTGGAAAAAGGTTTCCTCCTGCTCGCCTTCCTCGGTCTCAACCATTACAGAATAACCTTCATCTGCAAGAAGTTGAGTGGTCACATCTGTGCGCGCATCCACAATGATTGGATTGATAAGGAATTTATCATTCACACCATCCAAAAGTGAATAACGGAAGGTGGGTTGCCCGCCTTCGCAACCGAATGTTCGATACGTATCCAGCAATGTACGCCTTTCCAGTTCGCGCGGGTCGCGTGCGTTGCCATGGTCGAACTTCTTGAGATAGTCTCTTGGTGTGGCAGTCAACCCGAGTTTATAGCCGATGAAGTACTCAAACACTGCGCGGGCATTCCCGCCGATGGAACGATGTGCTTCATCCGAAATGATCAGGTCAAAATCGGTAGGGGAAAAGAGTTTCTTATATTTGTTATTGAACAACAGCGATTGAACTGTTGTAACAACAATATCCACCTTTCGCCAGGACTCGCGATTTTCTTTGTATATATCCGTCTTAAAATCATTTTTTAGAAACTGTTTAAAGCGCTTGTTTGCCTGATGTTCCAGTTCGAGCCTGTCCACCAAAAACAGAATGCGTTTGGCATTGCCTGTTTTCAAAAACAGTTTACTTACTGCGGCGGCAATCAGTGTTTTGCCTGTGCCCGTTGCCATTTCAAACAAAAAGCGGTCATTGCCTTCTTTAACAGATTTTTGAATGGATTGAATTGCACGTACTTGATACTCACGCAAAAAACGAAGGCTGTTTTTCTCAATAAAGTCTGGTCGTTCAAGTTCGTTCTTCCAGCTAGCTTCTTCTTTATAGGTTGGATATTGAGTCAGAGCAATGTATTCTTTAGTAATCGATTCGGCAATCAGCTTTTCTGGATTGGGCTTGGTAGTTTGATACCCTTTTACTGACCAGGGTTTCGGATATTGCGTAATGACATAAGGGTTGCCGCGCTCCAAATCCCAGAAGTAATGCAAATTGCCGTTTGAGAGAATTACAAAACGGCAATTTTGCGATTTTGCATATTTGCGTGCCTGTTCTTTAGCCGACAATGGATTTTTGTCTTCGGACTTTGCCTCCAACACGATCAACGGATGTCCCCGCTCGTCCAGTAAAAGGAAATCGAGAAAACCATGCTGGGTCGATTCGAAGTCTTCACCAAAAGCATCAAACTCCTTTTGGGTGATCTTGGTGTGCAATTCCAGTTGGATATTCGCAGCCCCATCCTCTGAATCAAAGAAACGCCAGCCTGCTTCTGCTAGTAGCTTGTTAATCTTGATCCGTGCTTTTGCTTCTTTGCTCATAAGATTTCCTTAGCAGGGAGTTCCCCGCTTACTGTGCCCAAGCATACTCGAAAATCCTATGAACACAAGGCGAAATTCATTACAAAGAGTTCACGCCGAAAGTCGATGTACCGTCACCTATCTATGAAGTCATATATCGTGCAAAGAGAATTGGATACGTTGAATCTGCGAGATTGAGTTGTATTGCCTGTGCCAGGGAGAACCAGTTAATCTCGCTGTGCTCGTCGAGCTGGCGGTTGACGGGCCTCCCCTCCCAGGCTGTGACGAGAAAGAGATGCACGGTCAACCTATCAGATGGCTCATTGAGAGAAGCAGGCAGGAAAAGGGTGCTCGTCTCCAGATAGGTCCAGTGCGTAGGCGTGATGCCCAATTCCTCCTGCAGCTCACGCACCAGCGTCTCGGGCTGATTCTCGCCGGGCTCCACATGCCCACCGAACACATCCCAGACACCGGGATAGAACGGGCGCGTGGCAAATCGCTGCCCCAGCAGGATCCTCTGCGATTGGATGATGAGGGCCGCTGCAACCTCATGTGGCATACGTGGCTCCTTCTGATATTCTGTACAAGGTGGCTTTCATGATAATCATTTCCCGCCTATTGTTCGTCATGTAACCTGCCCACCAGCCTGAAGCAGCTTCCGTCCTATGAGGCTCTGCATACCGTCTGCATATCGTTCCAAGACCGATCGTACAGAATGAGTACAGGACGCCCCTGCGCAGTCCCAGCAAGGAAGGAACCAAGGCAAACAACCTGCTACTGAAGTGCCTCGAGTGCTTCCTCATAGGTCGTGAATATCCCCGCTTCTGCCAGGAGCATGCCCGGGGCCGCCCCGCTGGCCTCCACGCTTTGCACGAGGATGCCCGCAGGGTCACCTACTGTCACCTGATCGCGTATGGTATTCGCAATCAGGACCGCCAGGACAGAGGTATCAAGAACCTTGTTCTGAGCGCCAAGGATCTGCACACTGGCATTGGCCTGTAAAGAGCCGTGCACCACCCGTCCTTCGAGCAACGTACCGCGCCCCACGATCACCGAAATCCGATCGATCCTCATCAGGAATGGCTGGTCAATGGGGTTCTCTGTTGGGGGAACCGTTCCGGGAGTCACAGTTTCTTCTACCGTGGTGGTTAAGTCTGCGTCTGTTGGCTGCGTGGCAGTTGGTTGGATTTCGTCAGTGGGTGGAACTGGTGACTCCCGTGGCAGCACTGCTGTTGGAATCGGTTGTTGCGGAGCCGATGTTGCCAGCGGTGCTACAACGATGGGAGTTGGTGCAGCCTCCCCACATCCACCAAGGAGAGACATTACTAACGTTAAGCCGATGCCCCACTGCAGCATTTGTCGTTTTTTCATCTTTCGCTCCTTTCACTGATTCTCTACCCGTCAACTCGGACGTATCAAACCCTCTCGAAGGACACCGGCGTGCTCGCGGCACGAACGGTGTGAGCATAGCGAAGGATCTCTGGCAGGGAAAGTAAGAGACTCTCACCTGCACTGCACCGAACGCAGTGCGGCGCAAGTGTCGGTCGCAAAACCCGCTCTCTCAGAGTGACAAGGTATTTTGAGATGACTGGTAGTCTTATCTTAACTCAGAATGGGATCAGGCCGAGGGCAGGAACCTTCCGGGCCGGTGCACGTGATCGTCGTAAACAACTCCGCCTGCAAGACCCACTCGTTATCCACAGTACACTGCCATTTGGCGGCATACACACCTGAGACGTGGACGAGAGTCCCGTTCACAGTGTAATTGCCTTTCCAGTTCCCCAGTTCCTCTGCCAGCCCCCAATCCTCGTTAATGGTGACATCCCGCGGCGTACGGCGATAGAAGGTGGTTGGGTCGCCACGGAACCGTTCCGTCCAGCGTTTTGCTTCCTCCTCTGCGCCGTGGCTCTGTTCGCTGCGTCCGGTCACAATGTGATAACTCGGCGCAAGCAGGGAGCGGATGGTTTCCACGTCCTGTTCTGCAATGGCAACGTTGAAGCGCTCCCGCGCCGCACGGATTATGTCTTCTTCAGGTCGGCCAGTTGGGTACATCGCATACTCCTTTTATTTGTAGAAAGATGTCACACCTGCACTTGCGTGCGGTGCAAGTGTTGCGAGCCGTTCTTTGGCGAAGCAATCTCCGCTTAAACAGGACATTCCTTCCGGCAGGCTCGCAACGACATGAACAATAAAAAAGCCACGGTGCGAAAGTGCACCGTGGCATAAAAGACACAGATGGTTGACCGTCAACGGTCAACAGGCGCACTCCGGGGAGGTATTTTGTCATGGGGACTGCGGAGAATGATCTGTCGAAACATGGAATGCGCTCCTCTCGTTAGGATGGATCCTACCCAGTCAGTGTACAACAGGAAATCATGAGAGTCAAGATTTAATTTTACCCACCCGCGATCTTTACCTTATAGCCCAGCTTCCGCAACGTCTCAGCGATCTTCTCGCGGTGCTCCCCCTGGATCTCGATCACATCCGCCTTGACAGTCCCGCCGCTTCCGCAGACCTGCTTCAACTTCTTCGCCAGTTCTTTCATGTCAGCCTCCGAGAGGACCAGCTTCTTTACCAGTGTGACAGCCTTACCGCCGCGTCCCTTCGAATCACGATGCAGATACACTGTCTGCTCGTGAGGCGCCAGGGATTTGACATGCTGGGCATTTGATTCTCGCTTGCGAATATCACCCTGGTCGGAAGACCAGACGGTCCTGCTTTCATTTTTTGCCATTTGCAATTCCTTCAGCCAATCGTTTTGCAACCAGCATGATGGGATGAATCGCATCCAGCCCTGTCCCCTGCCTGATCTGCATACGACACGCCGCACCCGAAGAAACAACCCCCTTCCCGCCTCTCCCAAATCCGATTCTACTATCACTATTTTCAACAGAACCTTCAGTTGCGGATTTGGGGGAGGTGCCCCGACCCGAAGGGGAGTGGGCAGTGGGGGTTCTTAGTTGTGGAAACAGCTTTAACTCGCCGACCTTCATCGAGAGATCATAATGCTCGGCTTCGTAGCCAAATGTGCCAGCCATGCCGCAGCAGCCGGTATCCATTAATTTAACGTCGTATCCGCATGAGCGCAGGAGTTGGAGCGTGGCGCTTGTTCCCACTGGCAAACCATCTGCCGCTAACCCTTCCGCGCGCTGGTGGCAGTGGGGATGGAACTGGATTGTTTCAGGGTAACCATCCACCGTATTTAGTCGTGCCTTAGTGCCTACACGCAAATTTGTAAATTCTTCCGAGCGCACCAGGAACTCATCCAACAGCCAGGCTTTTTCAACGCGCTCGGCGATTTCAGCTTGACGATTGGGCAGCAAATCCGCATAATCATGCTTGAGGCAATAGAGTTCAGGAGGTTCGATACCGACAATGATCGCCTGGCGCTGAGGGTCGATTTGATCTATTGCCTCAAGCACTTTCCCGGCGTGACGTTGCGCTTCCTCCAAAAATCCCTTCGAGAGGAACGATGCCCCTGCACCGATCACCGGAAGAACCTGCACATCGTATCCGCACGTAGTTAGGATATCGAACGCGGCTTGTTCGACGTGCGGCTCAAGATAACGTGAGAAGGCATCGGGCAGGAAAATAATTCTCTTTTTCGTTGTGGTCCCAGCCGCAACAATTTTCGCACGTTCACTCGTAAATTTTGGAAACGGACGTTGATCGGTAATGCCCAACATCCTGGCAGTTAAACTCTTGACGCTGGGAATATCCATCATTGCATTTGACAACGGCGCAACAAATGAAGCCAACCCCACAAAAATATGAAAATAACCAAAGACATAATCGCGCAACTGTCTGCGATGTGTCTTATAGTATTCTGCTTGAAATGCAAACTTCAACTTCGCCATGTCCACGCCGCTGGGACATTCTGCCTTACATCCTTTGCAGGCGAGGCACAAGTCAAGAGCCTGGGCAGCGGATTCGACCATGTCATTGCGAGCGAACGGAGTGGGCGAAGCAATCTCATGTTTACCTGGGTGATTGCTTCGTTGGGAAAAACGCCCTCCTCGCAATGACACCTCGGAAGTGATCATCGCCCTCAACAAATTCGCCCGCCCTCGCGTGGAATGCATCTCTTCACTCGTCGCCTGGTACGATGGACACATTACGCCAGTATCCTTGCGGCAGACGCCCTGTCCATTACATTGCTCGATGGCAACGGCAAGCCCGCCATTGCTTGAGAATGATAGCTTCGAATCCCAGACTTTCGCTTTGTACTCCGCACCATATCGCAAATTACCATCCATCCTGGGCGCGTCGATGATCTTGCCCGGGTTGAGCAAACCATGGGGGTCGGCGGCATGCTTCAGCATGCGCATCGCGTCCATCAACTCGGAGCCATACGTCTGCTCGAGAAATTCGGAGCGAGCCAGGCCGTCACCGTGCTCACTGCTCATGGCGCCGCCCAGCCGCAGGGTCAACGCGAGGACCGCTTCACTGATGGAGCGCAGATCACTCACGCCGCGGCCCGTCTTCAAATCCAGGATCGGCCGAATGTGCAGGCATCCCGCAGACGCGTGCGCATAAATCCCCCCTTCTGTTTGGTGGGCGGAGAGAATCTTTTCGATCTCACGCACGAACTCGCCCAGGCGCTCCACCGGGATGGCACAATCCTCGATAAATGCCACGGGCCGGGCCGACTGCGGACGTGAATCCAGCAGGCCCAAACCGACCTTGCGCACGTTCCAGATACGCGCCTGATCTTCGATGGATTCAGCAAGCGTTAGAACATCCCCAATGCTATGTGCCGCCTCCTTCAAAGCCGACGGGGGGTCGCCGCTAAATTCAACGACCAGCAACGCTGCGGGGTCACCCAGCACCCATCCCATCTGACGCGCATACGCCGCCACACTGCGAGCCTGCCGAATGATGAAGCGCGGCACAAGCTCGACTGCAGACGGATGATGGGTCAGGATGCGCGGCACATCTTCACAGGCATCCACAATACTTTGATACGCAAGCACTGCCAGGATCGTATGCTTCGGTTTCTCAACGAGATTTACTTTTGCACGGCGAATGACAGCAAGGGTCCCCTCACTGCCTGCGAGCAGATGTGCCAGGTTCAATGTTCCAGGTTTCAGGTTCGCAGGATAATATTCTCCCATCCATTGGGAAGGCTTTGTCACAGACCATGGCAAAAGATAATTCAAGCGATAGCCTGCCGAGTTACGCCACGTGCGCGGCCAGTTGCGGGTGATGGCATCTGCATATTTTTCGCGGATCTCCAGCGCAGCCGAATAAAGATTTGAGATCATGGGATTATCAAGCGTGCTTCTTGCTCCAAGTACGCCCAGGGTTCCATCTGCCATGACAACATCTGCTGAGATCAAATGATCTGCAGACATTCCATATAGGAGTGAGTGGGCACCTGTCGCATTGTTTGCGATCACCCCACCCATTGTGGCACGCTCTGCAGAGGCAGGGTCGGGGCCGTACATCAGCCCATATTTGGCGGCGGCAGCATTGAGCGTGGAAAGCACGAGGCCCGGTTCAACCGTAGCTGTCTTCGCTTCATGATCGATCTCAACCAGGGAGTCCAGCCAGCGCGAGCAATCAAGGATCAGTGCATCGCCGATCGCCTGCCCCGCCAAACTTGTCCCTGCGCCGCGTGCCAGGATGGGAATCCTATACTTCGCAGCCAGCTCCACTGCCGCTTGGAGATCCTCCTGCGTTTTTGGAATGGCCACACCCTGCGGCTCGATCTGATAAATGGACGCGTCAGTGCTGTAAAGGATGTGTGAGGCCGAGTCAGTACGGATCTGGCCCGTGAAATGTTTGCTTAGTTCATGGACAAAATCGGGATGCAGGGACATGGGATGCATTTTAACCGAAAGACCCCAAAGGGGCTTTGAGTCCTTTGGGGTCTCTGAGATCCTGGTTTGAATTATTTATTAAATTCCGGATTTGCACTCGTGTAAAGAGCCAGCGTATTTCCCGTGGGATCTTTGAATAGGCCAAACCAGCCGAAACCGGGGATTTCTGTCCTGGGCCTGACAACCGTACCACCGAGCTTTTCAATTTGATCCAGGTCAGCCTCGATATCGTCGCTATCAATGTAGACCAATACCTGACCGACTGGATTTTCATCGGATACCTTGTTGAAGCCACCACCGTAACCGCCGCCGTCCTCCCACATAGTGTAGTCGAATTCAGGGGCATGCTGCATCTTCCATCCAAACAGGGACTCATAAAACGTCCTCGAAGCTCCGACGTCCGCAGCAGGAATTTCAATATGAACGACATTTCTTTTGGACATAACATTCTCCTTGGGCTGAACTGGATAAATATGATCCATTATAGAACATTTTTTCTACATTTTCAAGCCCCTCTGCAGAACTATCTCCTGTCATGAAAGCACAACGCGCAAGAAGATTTATTCGTATTTGAGAGCCAGAACAGGGATCATGGTCGCGGCGCGCAGCGCGGGATACAGCCCGGAGAGCATTCCGATAAAGGTAGAGAAGATCAGCGCGAATAACGGAAGCCAGACCGGAGTGTAGACTGCGACGCTGGGAGGTGCTCCGCCCTGCTGCCCTGCCTGGCTCGCAAGATAAACGATTGCTAGCACATTCAATCCCTGCCCAGCCAGCCATCCGATGATAACCCCGCCCAGGCCGCCGAGAAAACCGATCCCCGCGGCTTCCCCCAGGAAAATGGCAAGCACATCCCGATTGGTTGCCCCAACCGCTTTCATCAAGCCTATCTCACGCGTGCGCTCCAGGATGGACATGGCCATCGTGTTGGCGATGCCGATCGCGGCGACTAGCAGCGCGATCGCACCCACGCCGCCAAAGATGAATTGCAGGATCTTGTAAAAGTTATTGATGCCTTCCACAAATGATTGTGGCGTGAACGCTTGAAAACCCATTTCCGTGATCTGTTCTGAAATATCGAGCACTTGATTCACATCACTGACCTTCACAATGACCTGGCTATAGCCATCTTTGTTGTAATTGATGCGGCGGTTCATTGCCCATTCGTTCAAAGACTTGACCTGCTCAAGGGGCATATAGATTGACCAATCGGATTCGCCGCGGGTCTCCTGGATGATGCCTGCCACGCGAAGATTGAGGGTCTTGCGCGACTCAACTCCCTGATCGTCCCACTTCGAGACGACCATTTGAAGCTGCTGACCATATAGTTGAGGCGGAGGCGGCGGCTCCTGCCCCGGGCGCATCCTGGGATCATAAAAATTGTTCGGCACCATGACACCGATCACTATCGTGCCGCGTGCAAGTTCCGTGCTGCCCTCCGCTGCCTCCAGACCCAGGCTCGAGAGATCCGTCGTATCGATCCCAATAATATTTGCTCCGGCTTCCATCTTCTGATATTGGATCAGCCCACCTGCCATAAGATAGTCGCGCGGAACGACGCTCTCCACACCGGGGATGGCGCGCAAGTCGTTAAGCACAAGATTCGTTAATAGGGCCTGTTGTTGCGGATCCATTGGACTACCCACCCCGCCGCCACCACCCACGAACACACCCTCGCCGCCATACGAAGGCATGACCTGGATCTGCTTCAGGTCGCCGATGCCA
>JANMSY010000014.1:0-6325 GCA_031389865.1 Anaerolineales bacterium
GGCATACTCGGCTTTGATGATCAGGTCCTCAGGCTGCACATCGGGCGTCAGGGTAATATCAGTTCTAAATTCAATGACCCGAGCTTCAATGGAGGTAAAGCCCTCCTGTTTTGCAATGGACACGCGATGATTGCCATCCACCACAAAATAAACTTCGCCAACTTTGTAAACTTCAATTGGAGGCAGGCCTGCACCGGTATCCAGGAATGCAGTTTTGACATTTGCCCAGCGCTGTTGATCACCTGCATGGCGTGGCAGAAAGGTGCGCGTAAATTCAGTGTTACGACCTACACTGCCGATAATCGAGTTGATCGGGATGTGCTGTATGCCGCGTTCCGTTCGCGCGCGCAGTTTTAATTTTTCGGCTACTTCTTCGTAAGATAAAAGCTGGTTCGACTTACCTGTAATACGTGCAAGAACTTCCTGTATGCCCGCCTTCTGCCGCGCAGTCTGGAAATCATGGATTGCCATTTGAAATTTATATGGGTCAGGTGCCATTTATTCCTCCAATGCAAGAGCAATGGCTTGCTCCAGGGTCATTGTACTTCCTTCTGCCGCAAGGTTTGCAAATTCCGCACCGTCTACTTTGGAAGTAGATGACTGCCAAGTCTCTTTCGACAGAAGTCGGTTCAACAGGATGACGATGAATGTCTGTCTTTTCACGCACGATATCTGTCCGGGCAAAAGGCCGCACAAAATGCGTCGCCAATAATCTGAAAGACATAGCCGTTATACGCCTGAATAGTTTGATGCAGTATTTCATGACGCCGCGCCAGCAGGGCGGGCATAGCATCGGGATATTGTTGTGCGAGTTTGGTGCTGCCTTCGATGTCCGTAAAGAGGAAGGTGACAGCGCCAGAAGGAAGGACTTGCCCTGCCCCAAAAGGGGGTATCGAAGGATTACCCACCGTTATCCTCTAAGAGACTGTTTCTTAAAGGCTTCTTTACCACAGAGCGCACAGAGAACACGGAGAAAAACTCTCTAAAAATCTCTGTGGACTCTGTGATCTCCGTGGTGAATGCTCTTTTTTACGATAGCAATTGGACTTAAGAAACACTCTCTAAGGCAAATTCAATCACCTGTTCCATTGTCATGCTGCGACCGTCATTTCGCAGGGTCTCAAACTTCGCCCCCAGCTTCTCACGCAAAATCTGGACATGGGCATCATAGTCCCCGCGCTGGACGGGCGGAATGGGCGTTCCCATTTTCTCGCGCAACGCTTCCGCCGCGCCGAAAAGACGCGCGGCGCGTTCGAAATCGTTTTCGATCACAGCGACCTTTCCCAGCCCTTCCAGACATTCTGGAATGCGGATAAAGACATAATTATGATGCAGCTCCTTGATGGTCTCGCGATAGGATCGAGCTGCGCCTTGCAGGTCTTTTTCGAGCCAAAGCGCGTGACTTCGATAGGCAAGAAGATGCGGGACGGAAGAAGCTTCAGCTTGCCGCACTTTTTCAATTCCAATCTCGATCGTCTCTTTTCCGCGAGCGAAATTTCCTTCATAGCAGTCAATCAACCCAAGCGCTGTCTTCAGGAATCCCACGCTAAATTGGTTATTGTTTTTCTCTGAAATTGCAAGCGCCTCATCGAGGAGTTGATGTGCCGAGGATAGATTTCCCTCTGCCAGTTCTATCCTTCCTTTTAGCTCAATACTCCAGCTTATTTGATTAAGATCGTTCGTTTCTCTCATAACTTCAAGGTTGCGCTGATTAACTTTTCGGGCATTTTCGTATTTACCCTGTTCATAAAGAACCTGGGTAAGACGATTGATGCTGATCGATGTCCATGCGCGATTTTTTAATTCCTCGAAAGTCTGGATGCTTTCCTCCAGAATCATTCTGGCTTTGTTCAATTCGCCTTTATAAAGGGCGATTTCAGCAGTATCTACCATAGGATGAAATAAACTCCAGCGATCACCAATCGGCTTGAGCACTTCCAGGCTTTGATAGAACAATGTATGCGCTTCTTCCTCATTCCCTTGCTGTTCTGCCATATGCGCGATGCAATGGATACATTCACCCACGCCCCACTGATCGTTGATGGTTTGATAGGCATTCAGCCCTTCCTGAAATGTGGATTTTGCGGTTTCGAGGTCGCCCGCGAAAGCCGGGAAAGCAGCCAGATGATACAAGATGCGCCCCACCCTGAAAAAATCCCCGTGTTTGAGGAAGATATCCAGCGCTTCTTCCATGCGCGTCTGGTATTGTTTTATGTTGGGCGTATAAACCGAGAGACTGAAATGACCGTCAACAGCAGTTGCCCATGCAAACGGATATTTCTTTTTTGTGTCCTCGTCCATCTCCAGTGACTGCTTGAACCAATTGCGTCCTTCCTCTTCGTGTCCGTGAATCTCCCAAAAATACGCAAGCGCAGATGGAATGCGTAACGCCTGCTCGATATGTTTTTGTTCCATGGACCAATTCATTGCGGCGCGCAGATTGTCGTGCTCCAACTCCAACTGGTTGAGCCACGTCACTTGTTCGCCAGTGCGTAGTTTTGGTTCCGCCTCTTCCGCCAACTGCATGAACCAATCGCGGTGACGGTTCTTCACGTCCTCCACTTCTTCGGACGCGAACATCTTGAACTCGGCATACTGTCGTATCGTCTCGAGCATGTGGAAGCGCGCTTCGCCATTGACTTCCTCTTTGACGACCAGCGACTTATCTACTAATCGCGCCAAATCATCGAGGACTGATGTGCCATCCTCCGCGCTGCAAACGGATTCCGCCGCCTCAAGCGACCAGCCACCTGAAAACGCCGACAGCCTGCGGAAAAGATCCCTCTCCGATTCGGAGAGCAGGTCGTAGCTCCATTCGATGAGCGCGCGCAGAGTCTGTTGACGCGGCAGGGCGGTGCGGCTTCCGCTGGTGAGCAGGCTGAAGATATCTCCCAGCCGCGCTGCCATCTGCTCAACGGACATGACCCTGACGCGTGCCGCGGCCAACTCGAGGGCGAGTGGAATGCCATCGAGACGGGAACAGATTTGGGCGATAGAGGCAGCGTTCTTTTCCGTCAACGTGAAGGATGGGACGAACGTCCGGACGCGTTCGACGAATAGTTGCACGGATTCGCACGCCGCGATTTCATCCAACGACGGCAGATGCTTAAGGTCGGGAAACGGCAGAGACGGTACGCGATATGGATGCTCGCCTGCAATGCCCAACGCCTCGCGGCTGGATGCCAGCACGCGGAGCTTGGAACAGGATTGAATCAGCGTTTCGACCAGGCGCGCACAGTCTTCGATGAGATGTTCGCAATTGTCAAGAATCAGCAACAGTGATTGACTCTCGATATATCTTGTCAGCGCATGAGTGTCGTTATCCTTTTCATGCAACCCCAACGCGGACATGACCGCACCAACGATTAGCGATGGCTCGGTGAGCGACGCCAGTTCCACAAACCACACGCCATTCAGGAATTGCTCCAGACATTCCGCGCCCACCTGCAGACTTAAACGCGTCTTGCCCGCGCCGCCAGAGCCTGTAAGGGTCACCAAGCGATGTTCTGTGATGAGCTTGATAATCTCATTAATCTCATTCTCGCGTCCGATGAAACTCGTCAATTGAGTCGGCAAATTGTGGCGATAGACATCCAAGGTTTTGAGCGGAGGAAAATCAGCGGGAAGATTCGAGATGATAAGTTGATAAAGACGTTCTGGACGAATCAAGTCTTTGAGACTACGCTCACCCATATCACGGAGGGACAATCCATTCGGCAAATCATCGCGGAGGAGTTGTTGTGTTGCATTGGACATCAGGACCTGCCCGCCGTGTCCCGCGGACATGATGCGCTGGGTCATGGCGAGCGTCGCGTATCCCGTGTATTGCTTATTGTCATTGAGCTGCGCTGTGCCCGTATGAATCCCCATCCGCACTTTGATGTCAGCAGGAGTCCACGATTCATTCTGCAATATTTGTTGTGCAGTCCATGCGGCGTTGAGTGCATCGCTGGCGGAGTGGAAGGCCACAGCAAAAGAATCCCCCACAATTTGGAAGACGTATCCGTTATGGGTATGAATGGATTGATTCAGAATCTCATGATGCCGCGCCAGCAGAGCAGGCATCGCGTCGGGATATTGCTGTGCCAGTTTGGTACTGCCCTCAATATCAGTGAAGAGGAAGGTGACGGTGCCGGAGGGAAGGCGTTGCCCTGCCGAGGGTGTTGAAGGGTTCATTATATAATGCCCACGGTCACAAATTGCGCTTTCCCACCTTTGAAAAAGCGCAATTTGTGACCGCCCTGGGTATAGAAGAAGTATACAGAGATTAACGGGTAGATTCAAGCGCGAAACTATTGCGCTTGTCTTTTCGTCCTTAAGCCTATACAATGAAATTAACCAATGTAACGGAGGCTTTTATGAAACAGGATCGGTTCCTGACAGGTATTCTGATTGGAATTGGGGTGTTGATTATTGCCGCTTTGGCGGTATTTTTTACCCGTAAGGACTCTCAAACATATATCGCAGATGACACGCCCGAAGGCGTGGTCCATAACTATGTGGTGGCTGTGCTCAACAAGGATTACGAGAAGGCGTACGGTTATCTGGCCGAGCTGGAAGATAAGCCTACATTTGATGAATTCCGTGACTCGTTCGTCACAGGCATGCTGAGCCCGGGTAACTCTGCTGTGGATGTGGGCGAATCGGACATTACCGGCGATAACGCCTATGTGGAAGTTGCCATGATCTACAATCCCAGTGACCCGTTCTCGACAGGCTATCGCGATGTCCAGAACGCGATTCTTGTGAGACAGGGCGACGCGTGGAAGTTATCATCCATGCCCACATATTATTTGTGGGACTACAACTGGTATCAGGAACTCCCGAAATGACACGCACTGTCACCCTGAGCCGCACAGCGCCGAAGGGTCTCCGTGTTTTGTGCAAGATTCCTCACTCACTACGCTGTCTCACACCGTTCGTGCCGCGAGCACGTCGGTGCGAGACGGCATCGCTGCGACACCTGCATGATTTGCCATGGTTTGCTCACGCAGGTGCGGTGTGCCCTTTGGGAGAATGATATGAAATCCATTCGTCGCTTATATTTTTACCTTGTCGCTTTTATCAGCATCGAAGTTGTGTTGTGGGGATTGATCAGTCTTCTGCGTTCCATGGTGGATGATGTTATTTCAGGCAGTGCGGATACGCTCGCTCAGGCGCTGGCATTGATCCTTGTGGGCGTGCCGATCTTTCTTGTCCATTGGCTGTGGGCGCAGCGCGCCGCGGCTCGTGATGAAGAGGAAAAAACCGCCAGCATCCGTGCCATCTTTTTATATGCGATTTTGCTCGCCACGTTGATTCCTGTTATACAGAATCTTTTATCATTCATTGATCGTTCACTGATTCAAGCCACGGGGTTAAGTATCGAGCGCTCGTTCAGTGCATTCCGCGAACAGACGATTGCCGACAACCTGATTGCCATTTTGATGAACGGTATTGTCGCAGCCTATTTCTGGAACGTCCTGCGCAGTGAATGGGCCACGCTCACAGAAAAAGAGAATTTCTCTGATGTTCGTCGCCTGTATCGTTATATCTGGATGCTTTATGGCTTATTGATGACCATTTTCGGTGCGCAGCAGATTTTGCGTTTCCTGTTTTATGTTCCGGGCGATGTGCTGGGAGAATTGGGACGCGAAGTCGTAGTCAACGGGATTGCCCTGCTCCTGGTCGGGACTCCGATCTGGGTCTATTCCTGGCGCGTGATTCAGGAGTCTCTGGCTGATCCCGATGAAATGGGCTCGACTCTGCGCCTGGGCATTCTCTACCTGCTCTCGCTGGGCGGAGTGATCACCGTGATCACCGCGGCATGGATGCTGGTAAGCGCGATCCTCAAAACCTTGCTCGGGCAGGATACAACATTCAGGCAGTTCATCCAGGAAATTGGTGGTCCCATTTCCATTGGCTTGCCTCTGGGGTTGGTATGGGCATATTATGGACACTGGCTTAGCCGTCACATTGCAGCGGCTGGTGACAAAGTCCGACAGGCGGGGATGAGGAGACTCTACAATTACATTCTGTCTTTTATCGGCCTGGTTGTTGCGTTCGTGGGCGTGGGCGCGTTGCTCTCTTTTATGATCGATATGCTGACCGGGTTTGGCATGGCTTTCACAGATTCGTTGCGCGAAAACCTGGTTACTTCCCTGTCTTCTTTGATCGTGGGCGTACCACTCTGGCTGGTAATGTGGCGTCCGATGCAAGCCGAAGCAATGGCTGAAGGTGAACTTGGTGATCATGCGCGCAGGTCCGTGCTTCGCAAGACGTATTTGTACCTGGCGTTGTTCGCTTCTGTCATCGGTGGGATGGCGACTGCGGTGGCGCTGGTCTA
>JANMSY010000047.1:0-1552 GCA_031389865.1 Anaerolineales bacterium
TCCACTTCGTTGAAATGCGGCAATGCTTTTCCGGGGAAAAGTTCCCTGCCAGTTTCTTTGTGATATACAGGTGGCCGCTCAACGTTGTTCAACAATCCTTCAGCGAGGTCAGAGGCGGCGGTCATATCCTTCAGCCCCAACTGGTATTGGATCCCGATGGCGTCACATCCAAAAGCGTCAGCCATGCGCACAGCGGCAATATACATTTTGAGTTGTTCCAGGATCTGGGAAACTGTAAGTTCAGTGGCGTCATCACTTCCCACCACAAAAGTCATCCCTCTTTCATCAAGCCAGTTACGAATGCTTTGCGCTTCCTTGTCTGAAACGAGGCGCATCTCAGCCACCAAAGCGGACTGGCTAAAACGTTCCTTGTAGATGCCGCACGGATTCAGCAGTTCGTCATCAATGATGGCATTATACATGCCCATACTGCCCTCATCAAAGATTCCAAAAATTGCCTTGTCACTCTTGAGCTGCTGAGCGAGTGCAACCCCCAGTTGAGTTTCCTCTTTTGGCAGGCGCGCCAGATCGAGGTCCCGTATGTGACGCGTGTCGTGGGTGATAACCCCATCCCGCAGCCATTGACGAATCCCATTGAGAAAAAATTCATCCTTGAAGTCCTCACTCCAGATCGTACTGTATTTGACACCCATCTTGGTTAGAGAGCCATTGAGATTCAATAATCCTACTAACCCGGGCCACTGTCCGCTCCAGTTCGCTATCGTTAAGATCGGACCGCGATGATCCCGTAACCCGGCAAGAACATGATAGCTATATTGCCATACCGCTACGGCAACGATCAGCGGGGCATTACGCGGAATTGATTTGAATACATCCATGCCCATACGCTGATTCCAAATAAAGCCATGTTTCATTGTCTCATCATAGGGATGCGCCCGTTTCACTACAACTCCCTCTCCAGTAAACGTTGCCACGATTTGTCGCTCCATATCCGCTTGGGCGGGCCAGCAGGTCTGATTGGCTGACAGGCGCAAATCTCCACTGGCGACAAGATACACCTCATTAGGGCTGAGAGTTGGGGGAGATGCTGGTTGAGGAATTTGGTAGGCTGCCATGGTTGTTTCCTTTTCTATTTATAAAATATCAGGCAATTTTCTGATTATAGCGGGCTTATCGCCTGGCTTTGTACAAATGTAGATAAAAGTGAGCATAAGTGGCATTTACAGATAAATTTGTCAAAATAATCTATTGACAAATCAAATCTCCGGTAGTACAGTATACCGTATTACAGAATTCCATCATACAAACATAAAAATTTAGGACGTTTCCAAGGATCATGATGTCAGACGAACTAACCAACGATAACTCAATGCTCCAATCCGCAGCCATCGAACCCTTGGAGCGTGAACAGCGGCTCTATGAACGGGTGGTTGAAAAAGTATTGGAACTCATTTCATCCGGGGCCTGGAAACCTGGATATCGCTTGCCTTCTGAACGCGAGTTATCAGAAGCCTTTGGTGTGAGCCGCACCGTGGTCCGTGAGGCAGTCAAGGCCTTGGAAGCGCGTGGTGTGCTTGAGTCAGCAACCGGC
>JANMSY010000143.1:0-12957 GCA_031389865.1 Anaerolineales bacterium
TTCCTGATTTAAGAACTGACCCAGTTTATGTCGCGCGGTGTGGATCCCGGGTGTGTCTACAAAGACAAGCTGGTATGAGTCAGTGGTCAGGATCCCCAGCTGACGTTTGCGCGTGGTCTGCGGTTTGGGCGAAACCGCCGCCACCTTTTGCCCAAGTAACGCGTTGAGAAGTGTGGACTTGCCCACGTTGGGACGTCCGATGATGGCGATATAGCCCGAGCGAAAATTATCCATTTGCTTTTTTCCTTTTCAGTTCATCACTGCCAGGCTGTGATGATGTATGCTGCGCCCGCGATCCACAGCATGCGATGTTACGCAAATACTGCGCCTTCCATCTTCAACAGCCATTCCTTTGTCCTCAACCCCTCGCCGCCGCCGTAGCCGTGCAGTTTGCCGTCCCTGCCAATGACGCGGTGACAGGGGATCACGATTGGCATGGGGTTTGTCGCGTTTGCCCGCCCAACCGCGCGTGATGCATTCGGCCTGCCAATCTCAACCGCGATTTCATGATAGGTGCATGTCTCACCATACGGGATTCGAAATACCACCTGCAGTGCCTCGCGCTGAAACGGACGGAAGAGCGACCAGTCAATGGGAATGGTGAATGCAGTTCTTTTGCCATTCAGGTATTCATATATTTCCCTCGCATAGGGAGCGGTTCTTCTGAAATCAGATTGGACGGGTCGCCTAAGGCGCTGAAGATATGAATCAAAATGCAGCTGGGAGTCCGCCCATTCAACGGCGATCAGGCCGAAGTCTGAGGCCGCGATGCGCAGGTCTCCCAGGTGTGTCTCGTTGAGTTCACCGATATAAATTGGGGAGTCAGATGTTTCCATTTGGATCCTTGTTAGCTGCCCTGTATAAGAGGGCAATCGTAGGGAAATCGTAGGTTCTGCGTCAAGCAGGTTTGAGTCCAATATGATAAATTAGGGGCAGTAAGGTGATTTCTCTTCTCCTCCTTTCGCAAGAGAGCCGCGGTCGGCGTCCGCGGTTCTCGCACTTTAAAGGGAAGGTATCAGCATTATAATAATCGCGATATCTCTTCCTGTGAGGATGCCATGACAGTACAAATCACAATTGTTGGATTGGGACAGATCGGCTCTTCCATTGGGCTGGCATTGAAAGCACGCGACCTGGGCCTTCGAATCGTGGGACATGATAAGGATCCGCAGGCGGCGAAGGAAGCGCAAAGGATCGGCGCAGTGGACGATGTTAAATATAACCTGCCTGCCTCGATACGCGATGCCAGGATCGTGATCCTGGCTTTGCCTTTTGCTGCGATGCGCGAAACGCTCGAGAACATTGCTCGCGATCTGCAGGATGGGACCCTGGTGCTCGACACCGCTCCTTCCAAGACGACAGTTGCCGCGTGGGCAAAGGAACTTTTGCCTCAGGGACGTTTTTATATCGGTCTTACACCGGCTATTAATCCAGAATATGTACACAGCACTGAGTTCGGCGTAAAGGCTGCGCGCTCTGACCTGTTCGATAAGGGATTGGTTGTGGTGAACGCTCCCAGCGGCACGCCGGGCAATGTATTCAATCTGGCGATGGAACTGGTGGGACTCTTCGGCGCCATGCCTCTGTTGATGGACACTGCGGAAGCAGATGGCATCTTTGCGGCGATCCATATGCTGCCACAATTGGCGGCCTCTGCACTGCTCGATACAACCGTGGACAAACCTGGCTGGCACGAAGCACGGAAACTGGCCGGACGCCCTTATGCTTCAGCCACTGCTGGCGTGGCATACCATGATGATGTGCTGTCTTTGCGCGACTCGGTTTTGCAAAATCGCGAGAATGTGGTGCGCTTGCTCAACAACTACATTTCATCACTGGTTGATCTGCGCGATGAAATCAGTGATAAGGATAGCGAAGCGCTCTCGGAGCGGCTGGAAAACGCCCTTCGTGGACGGATCCGCTGGTTCGATGAACGCCACGCCGCGGAATGGTTGAACAAGGAGGGACAGAAGATCGATGCTCCATCCTTCGGTGACCGCGTAAATCAAATGCTGTTCGGGTCCATGGTTACGGACCGCAGCAGACCCCGCAAGTGACCTGCTATTGTTATATCGTGGAGTGCGCGGACGGGACGTACTACACAGGCTGGGCGATCGATCCCGAACGCCGAGTCGTGGTTCACAACAAGGGCCGCGGCGCACGCTACACACGCATGCGGCTCCCTGTGAAGTTGGTGTATATGGAGGAAGTACCAGACCGTACTGCTGCCATGAAAAGGGAACGCGCCATCAAAAAGATGACGCATGTACAAAAGGGGAAATTGATTTTATAGGGGCGGGGTTATCCCGCCCGTATGTCTTAATTGGTAAACAAAGGCAGATGTCCCAACGCGATGATGTTCTCCCATCGGGCACGGTCGCCTTCGGTGAAGATCGCCGCTTCCGCAACCACTTTTGAGCCCGCTTTTTCAAGGATCATTCTCATTCCCTGCAAGGTTGAACCTGTGCTGATCACATCATCCACGATGACCACCCTTTTGCCTTTCATCATGTCGACATCCTTTTCATCAAGGATAAGGATCTGAGGCTGGCCGGTGGTAATGGATAACGTTTCTGCCTGAAGAGCGGCGCCCATATAGGGTTTATACGCCTTGCGCAGCACCACGTACGGTTTTTCTGTCTCAACGGATAACGCATGTGCCAGTGGAATGGACTTTGCTTCCGCGGTGACCAGGATATCATATTGTGTATCTTTGAGTTTTTCACCCAGTTCCCTGGCACAGGCCTGCACCAGTTCCGTATCGCCTAAAATATTCAGGATGGCGATCTTCAAACCAGGCTTGATCTCGAACAGACGCAGGTCACGCTTTAAGCCGGCAATTTCCACAGAATGCACATCGTGTTGAGACATAATTCCTCTTTATCGGTACAAGACAGTTTTGGCTCATTGGGAGTTGCCGTGATTCTGCTAACGAGGGATTGCCAAATCCCGTACATGCAGGAAATACACTGGCATTTGCCCCGAATCTGGCGGCTGGATTTGTCAATCCAGCCGAGCATCAAAACGATTCCCAGAGAACTGAATTCATCGAGCCGTAGTTTATCATAATTCAATTTATAATTTCCCTATGAAATCCCTGTGCTGACAATTGACGATCAACCATGCTTCCCGACCTTCAACTGAACGACCACCTGCGCCTGCGGAAACAACATCCATGTGGCTCCTATGAATGGACCGTGGTCCGTCTTGGCGCGGATATTGGCCTGGAATGCAAAGGTTGTGGAAGACGCGTCATGCTCACCCGCCGCGAACTTGCAAAGAGACTCAAAACCAACCTCACACCCCACAAAAAAGATGAACAATCAAACCTCTAAAAAACCACACATTGTCTTTTACTTCTCTGATACGGGCGGTGGACATCGCTCTGCTGCGGAAGCGATCATTGAGGGGATCAATATTGAATATAAAAATAAAGTTACCACCGAGATGGTCGATTTCTTCAAGGATTACGCCCCGATCCCATTTAACCGCGCCGCAGATATGTATCCCTACATGGTCAAAGCGCCGCAGTTATGGAGCGCGAGCTTTCATGCCACGGATGGACGAACGCAGGCGCGTTTTATCACCACCACCATGTGGCCCATTGCGCGTCATGCGGCAAAAGCACTTGTCCGTCTCCATCCTGCTGACCTGATCGTCACCGTCCATCCATTTGCAAATTCATTTGCCCTCAAGGCACTGGGAGCTGATCGCCCGCCTTTCATCAACGTGGTTACAGACATGGTTACCACGCATGCGCTCTGGTACGACAACCGCGCCGATCTGATTCTGGTGCCCACTGAAACGGCGCGTCAGCGAGCGCTCAAATATCATATGCCGCCTGAAAAACTACGCGTCGTGGGCCTGCCTGTTGCAGATGATTATTGTCAGCCACTTGTGGATAAAAGCATACTGCGAAAAAAACTTTGCTGGACCGTGGACAAACCTGTTGTGCTGATGGTTGGTGGAGGGGAGGGCATGGGTCCGTTGCTGAAGACAGCCATCGAAATAGACGCTTCCGGCCTGGATGTTGCGCTGGTCATCGTCTGCGGGCGGAATCAGCGCCTGAAAGCGGATCTCGAATTAAGAAAGTGGCAGAACCCAACATTTATTTATGGCTTTATACGTGACATGCCGGATTTCATGCGCGCCGCTGATTACATTGTGACAAAAGCCGGGCCCGGCACAGTGGCCGAGGCACTCAACGCGCAACTGCCCATCATCCTGTATTCAAAGCTCCCCGGCCAGGAGGATGGCAATGTCACATTCGTGGAAGAGGAAGGGGCAGGTGTGTGGGCTCCCAAACCCAGTGACGTTGTCCGCGCCCTCACCCGCTGGATCTCGCGGCCTGAGGAGCGCAGGAAAGTCATTGAGAATTGCCGCCGCGCCGGAAGACCCGAAGCCGCCCGCACCATCGCCCGTATTATCGGCGAGAAGCTGGGATTGGAAATAGACCTGCGAGATAAATAACCTTGCGAAGGTTTCAAACCTTCGCAAGGTTTGCAGGAAGCCTACGATCTTGAATACACGGCCTGAATGGGATGAGGGATCTCGATCCCTTCCTCCTTGAATGCCGATTTCACTTTTAAAAGCACATCATCCTTGGCGTGGACCGGATCATTTTTCGTTACATCCACCCAGAAGCCGGCGTTCAGCTCCATGGCCGCATCGGTCAGGCTGTTGAATACGATCACCGGCTGTGGGTCGCCCAGGAAGCCTGGAACCGTTGCGATTGCGTCCACGAGAATCCGTCGGACAGTGTCCGGCTCACTGGTGTGAGGCAGGTTGAGGCTTATCTCGACGCGCCGCTGATTGGCACGCGAATAGTTGATGATGGGATTCGCCAGTACTTCCGCGTTCGGCAGGATCACCACGCGTCCATCGGTGGCGCGCAGTTCAGTAGCGCGCAAGTCAATCGCCAGGACAGTGCCGTCGAAGCCTTTTACCCCAATCGATTCGCCCACATGGAACGGTTGTTGAAGCAGAAGGATGATCCCGGAAGCAAAGTTCTTCATGATGTCCTGGAGTGCAAACCCGACGGTGAACCCCAGAATGCCGAGCCCGGCCAGGAAGGCAGTGACATCGAAGAAACGCTGCATTGCGGTAATTGTCCCCGCCACAATAACGGACCACAGCATCAATTGAGCCAGAAGATGTGTGACGCCTGCGGGTGCCTGCCGTTTCGTGAGCACGCGCCGCAGAATATTGCTCAGGATGCGGGCAAAGTATAGACTTACAAAAAAGATCACCAGCGCGCTAAACAGGTTCGGGATGCCCAAAATAAAATCCTCAATAAATTTGTTGAAATATTCCTGCATGATCCGTCTCCTTCTTCCTTCAGTGACATTCAGCGGTAGTTGCAGTGTATCTTAACCGAAAGCGAATCGAGCGTCTACGGGTTTGGAGGAGAATTCCATCGCTGATATAATCTTTTGGATGCCAATCCTGGATGATCATACAATGGATTTTTTCAGCCGCGGTCCCGAACAGACGCGCAGTGTAGGCATGCGTTTGGGTGAAGTGCTGCAGCCAGGTGATGTAATCTGCCTGCAGGGTGATCTCGGTGCGGGTAAAACAACGTTTGTTCAGGGAGTTGCCCAGGGTTGGGGTTCGCAGGACTCGGTTTCCAGCCCAACGTTTATCATTGTCAATGTCTATCGGGGTGCAGGGCAGAAGCATCTTTTCCATATGGACGCGTATCGCCTTGACTCCACGATGGAGGCGGAACAGCTCGACCTCGACTCGATGCTTGCCCAGGGGCCTTTGCTCATCGAGTGGCCTGAGCGCATGGATAGGCTCGTCCCGCGCGAACATCTGTGGTTGAAACTGGAATATGTAGATGAAGAAGAGCGAAAATTGAAAATCAAATCTCATGGCAGGCGTTATGATGACCTGCTCGCTGTCATCCGCCATGCCACGTATGGAGCGGACTAATGCTGCTGGCTGTAGATACCTCTACTGCGCAGGTGGGGCTGGCGCTGTACGATGGGGCGCAGGTTATGGGTGAATATGCCTGGCGGAGCAGTCAGCGGCATACCGTTGAACTTGCCCCTGCTGTTGCAGAGCTTCTGGCACGCTGTGGTCTAACGATGGGTGACATCCATGTGTTGGGCGTGGCATTGGGCCCCGGTTCGTTTACCAGCCTGCGCGTGGGCCTGTCCCTGGTGAAGGGACTGGCCCTGGCATGCCATCTTCCATTGATCGGCATCCCAACGCTGGATATCCTCGCTGCGGGGCAGCCGGTTTCCAGGCTTCCGCTGTTGACCGCCATCCAGGCTGGGCGCGGCAAACTTGCTGTCGGCTGGTATAAAGGGGTAAAGAACGGCTGGCAGGCTAAGGGCATCGCGAGAGTCGTTCCCGTGGAAGCGTTGATATATGAGATCAAAACCCCGTCCATTGTCTGTGGAGAGTTTTCAGCTGAAGAACGTCAGCATCTGGCCAAGGATGAATTGAATGTTCATCTTACCTCGCCGGCGCAATCCGTACGCCGCCCGGCAGTCCTGGCAGAACTGGCATGGGCGCGCTGGCAAAAAGGCGAAGTGGACGACGAGGCTTCGCTCGCGCCGATCTATCTGCACACGGCTGAACCCATTGCGTCATGACCCTGCTTACTCGCAGGATGACCCTGGAAGACATCCCCGCCGTCATCGAGTTGGAGCATATCTCATTCAGCCTGCCATGGCCCGAGAGGTCCTTTCGTTTTGAACTGACCGATAACCCAACTTCGCGTTGCTGGGTGGCCCAAGTGGACGAACGTGTTGTTGGAATGGTTGTGGGCTGGTTGTTCGTGGATGAGATCCATATTGCGACCATTGCCACGCACCCCGATTTTCGCAGGCAGGGAATTGGGCGCAAGTTGCTGTCTCATACGTTAATCCATGCCATGCAGGAGGGCGCTCGCAGCTCCTTTTTGGAGGTGCGCGAGAGCAACCTCGCCGCGCAGGAGATGTATCGAAAATTCGGTTTTGAGGAAGCGGGGCGCCGCAAGCGTTATTACAGGGATAACGGTGAAGATGCGATCCTCATGAATTTGGGATCGTTGAACGCCGATCATCTCTGGCAGGACGATGGTTCAACGTGAATAAGGAGTAAGGATGAAAGCTGCCGCAGCGTTACACCAATCCAGGTTCAAGCCCATGTTGCTTGAGGATTTTGGAAAACTACCTGAACTATTAAAGCAAGCTCGCGCAGCATTGGGAAAATCTGCACCCAAAACGAAAATAACTACAAGTCATCTCAAAAATGGCATGTCACTCTGAGGGAGCGTTCGTTGCGACCGAAGAGTCTCGTACTTTCAGCATTAGAGATCCTTCGCTTCGCTCAGGATGACATTTTTGAGACAAGTTCTCGAAAGAAATAAAATTCATCTCACCCCAACCTCTTTCCTACAGGAGAGGGGAGCATAAGGAAAAGAATGTCCACCAAAGAAACCCTCATCAAGAATCTGAAAGAAAAAAAAGTAAAGATCGGAATTTTAGGGCTTGGCTATGTGGGACTGCCGCTGGCAGTCGTTTTCGGCGAAGCGGGATTCCACGTGACAGGCATCGATCCCGACTCACGAAAAGTTGACTCCCTTCACCAGGGCGTTTCCTACATCCCGGATGTGAAGACCGAGGCGGTTGAGAGACTCGTCAAGTCCGGGCATTTGACCGCCACTACAGATTTCGCTGCGCTGCAGGAAATGGACGCCGTCAGCATCTGTGTGCCGACACCGTTACGTCAGACCGGCGACCCGGATATGTCGTTCATCATCTCGGCCACCGAGGAGCTGGCGAAGTACATGCACAAGGGCATGGTGATCGTGCTCGAGTCAACCACGTACCCGGGAACGACGCGCGAAGTCCTGCTTCCCAAACTTGGCATCGAGCATGGACTCACCATCGGCGAGGACTGGTTCCTTGCGTTCTCTCCTGAACGAGTGGACCCGGGCCGTAAAGATTGGACTACGATCAACACACCCAAGGTCATGGGCGGTATCACCGAAGCGTGTGGTGAGGTGGCAGCGGCATGGTATGAAGGTGCCATTAACACCGTGCATTCCGTCAGCTCGGCAGAAGCAGCTGAGATGGCGAAGCTGCTCGAAAACACCTTCCGCATGATCAACATTGGTCTCGTCAACGAACTGGCGATCATGTGTGAACGCCTGGACGTGGACGTCTGGGAGGTCATTGACGCGGCCGCGACCAAGCCGTTCGGCTTCATGAAATTTACACCGGGTCCCGGGCTCGGTGGTCACTGCATACCGATCGATCCGCTGTATCTTTCGTGGAAGATGAAATCATTTCACTACAATGCGCGCTTCATCGAGCTGGCCTCCGAGATCAACACCAACATGCCGCGCTATGTTGTCAGCCGCGTGATGGAAGCGTTGAATGACCGCGGCCGGGCGCTCAAGGGATCGAAGATCCTGATTCTCGGCGCGGCGTACAAACCGGATATTGATGATGTGCGCGAATCGCCAGCCCTGGATGTCATTGGTCTGCTGCGGCGCAAGGGTGCGCTGGTCGAATACCATGATCCATACATTCCTCACATCCATCACGAAGCAGACGGCTGGCGCATGGACAGCATTACCGACTTGATGAAATCTGTCGAGGATGCAGACGGGGTCGTGATCATCACCAACCATAAAACGTACGATTACAAGGCCATTGTCGACTCTGCGAAGTTCGTTTTTGACAGCCGTAATGCGACACGCAAATTTGTGAAGGATGCTGAAAAGATCGTGCGTTTGTAAATTAAACAAGCTGTAGGATGAAAGGAAAATGAATGGCAAACTATCTGGTGACTGGTGCGGCGGGGTTTATCGGTGCCCGCACATCTGAATTGCTCATCAAGGACGGGCACACGGTTGTGGGTATTGACAACATGAACGATGCCTACGATCCACACATGAAGGAGTATCGCCTGAAACGGTTGCAGTCCATGGACGGCTTTTTGTTCCGCCAACTGGATATTTCAGACAAGTCCATCATTGATGAATTCAAGGACCAGAAGTTCGAGGGTGTAATTAACCTCGCCGCACGGGCCGGTGTGCGCGCCAGCGTGGACAACCCCTGGATCTTCGTGGAGAGCAATGTGACCGGGACCCTGAACATGCTCGAGATCTGCCGGCAGACCGGGACTCCGAAATTCGTCGTTGCTTCCACATCCAGCATCTACGGATCGAATCCCCCCTACCCGACGCCTGAATCCGCGTCGAGCAGTGAACCGCTCCAGCCGTATGCCGCAAGCAAGAAGGGCGCTGAGGCGATGTGTCATGCATATCATCACCTGTATGGGATCGATGTCAGTGTGGTGAGATACTTCACAGTTTATGGTCCCGCGGGACGGCCTGACCTGGCATTATTCCGTTTTGTGCAGTGGATCAGTGAGGGACGCCCTGTCCGCGTGAATGGCGATGGCGAGCAATCGCGCGGCTTCACCTACATCGATGATATTGCGCGCGGGACGATCCTGGCACTGAAACCTGTTGGGTACGAAGTCATCAACCTGGGCGGGCACGAAGTGATCACGATCAACAACCTCGTGACGCTGGTGGAGGATGTAGTCGGAAAAAAAGCGGATGTGCAGCACGGCCCTCCCAACCCGGCGGATATGTTCACCAACTGGGCGGATGTCAGCAAGGCGGGCGCACTGCTTGGGTGGGAGCCGCAATACAACATGCGCGCCGGCGTGGAAAAACTGGTGGAATGGTACAACGCCGAACGTGAGTGGGCGAGCAAGATATTGACTCAATAAGAATGGCATGCTGGGCACAGCAGAAATACAATGTCCCTCCTTCAAAAGATACGTACAAACCTGCGGGCTGACCCTCTGCTTCAACGCGTAGTGCGCAACAGCAGTTACCTGTTTAGCAGCAGCGCTGTCTCTGCCGTGCTGAGCGCGGTGCAGACCTATTTTGTCGTCCGCTTATTAAGCCCGGAAGAGTATGGTCTTGCGTTTGGCATCATCATGGTGTTCGTGTCGGGGGTCAATCGCCTGCTTTCCTTCCGCATGAGTGAAGTGGTTGTCAAATATGTGGGTGCAGCACTGGCATTGGATGACAGGCAGCTCGCGGCCGCGCTTGTCAAAGGGATCGGGCTTGTCGAAGCGGTCACCTCTGTCGCTGCGTATCTTGTCCTGCTGGCTCTGGCTTCGTTCGCGGCACGCATCTATGAAACGTCTGCTTTTCTGTTCGCATTCTATGGATTGTTCCTACTCGCCAACCTTATCTATGAGACTTCTGTTGGGGTGCTGCAAACCACAAATCATTTCGATCGTGTGGCGCGTGCCAATCTTCTTCAAAGTATTTCGACAGCGACATTGATCCTGATCGCCTTCTTCATGAAGCGCGGCGTCTTTGAAATCTTAACGGCGTACCTCGTCGGCAAGACGATCGCTGGTGTAATGGTCACCAGTTCCGCGGTCCGCGAAGTGAATCGAAACCTTGGGAGCGGGTGGATGCGCGCTCCGCTGAGTCTCATACCCAATTGGAAATCCATGGGGCACTTCATGCTGAGCACAAACCTGAATGGAACGATCAACCTGTTTGCGCGCGATAACATTCCGCTCTACATCGGTTATTTTCTCTCGTCGGCGGAAGCAGGCTATTTCAGGTTTGCATTGACGCTGCTCAACCTGGTCATGCTGCCGATCGAGCCGTTCATCTGGCCCACGTACGCAGAGATCACACGCACCATTGCCCAGAAGCAGTGGGCTGCCACCCGTAAATTGTTGAAGCAGGTCACTTCGATCGCAGGCGTGTGGACTCTGCTCAGCGGCGGAGGTTTGATCGTATTCGGCTGGTGGCTCATCCCATTTGTATTTGGCGCAGAATATGGCCCGGCCTATCCGGCCATTGTTATCCTGCTGTTGGGCTATGGCTGTGCAAATATGTTTAATTGGAATCGTCCTCTGTTGCTTGCGCTGGGCAGACCACGATATCCACTTTTTGTGGCGGCAACGGTGGGTGCTGTGGAGCTCATCCTGATCTTTTGGCTTGTGCCGCGCAGTAATTATCTGGTTGCCTCGGCCATCTTTTCAGGCTATCTGCTGATCTCCATTCTCTGGATGGCATGGCAGGGACTGACGATCATCAAACGCGAAGAAGCCTCATGAAAATAGTTGCCATCGCGGGTTCAACCATCCCCTCCGATACCGCCAACAGTCTCCAGGTAATGAAAGCCTGTCAGGCTTTGGTGCAGATCGGGCATGAAGTGACGCTGCTTGTCCCGGGTTCGAAGAATACCTCTGTTGACCTGCAAAAGCATTATGGGCTGCAAACTGACTTTCCCATTGAGTGGCTGTCCTCCTCGAGCCGGCGCATGTTCACATGGGATTCGGTCCGCCGTGCCCGTGCCCTGAAAGCCGATGTTGTTTATTCGTGGTTTCCTCAATCGGCGGTCTTTGGCTTGTTACGCGGACTGCCCGTTGTCTTTGAAATTCACATCCAGCCTACGGGATTTTTCGGTCCCTTCTGGCATCGCGCCTTTGCAAAATTACCTGGCCGTAAGCGACTGGTCTCCATTACCCGGGCGCTGGTGGATGTTCTGGACCGCGACTTTCACATGCCATTCCGTGCGGATAAAGTGGTCATTGCGCCGAATGGCGTAGACCTGGAACGCTTCGCCTCGCTGCCCGACCCGGTCACTGCCCGCCGTCAAATCGGCCTTCGCGAAGCGCCCACAATCATGTGCACCGGTCACCTCTACGCCGGTCGCGGTGCGGATCTTTTCCTCGCGCTTGCAAGAACCATACCCGACGCGCATTTTGTCTGGGTGGGCGGGCGTCCCGAAGATATCGAAATTTGGAAACAGCGCGCAGGGACAAATGGCATATCCAATATCACTTTTGCTGGCTTTATTCCCAACCGCACCCTTCCCATTTATCAAGCCGCGGCAGATATATTGCTCATGCCATACAGCCGCTCGATCATGGGCTCCAGTGGAACGGCAGACTCGGCCGCTGTAGCCAGCCCGATGAAGATGTTCGAATATATGGCTACCGGCCGCGCCATTGCTTCAGCGTACCTGCCGGTCATCAGCGAAGTACTGAACGAGAATAACGCAGTTTTTTGTAAACCTGATGACATAAACTCCTGGAAGTCTGCATTGGAACGCCTGCTTAACGATGAAAATCTTCGTGACCAGCTGGGCAGGCAGGCCAGGCACGAGGCACAAGGTTATACTTGGGTCGCCCGTGCCCAGCGCATCATGAATGGATTTCCATGAAAGTAAACTACTTAACTCCCAAAGATTTCCTTTACATAGTTCCTCTTTCACTTGCATTGGGCGCATCGTTTGCTTCCATCCAAAGCGGGGATTGGCTGCCCGGTCTTATTTCATTCTCTTTTCTCTTCCTCCTTTCCATCGTTCTTCTCAAAATTGCTTATCACTGGTCGAAGGCCGGGAAAACTCTGGGCTACGTCATTGCACTGGCGTTCCTGCTGCGCCTCATCGTTGGAGTGACGTTGCACCTGGGCCTGCCGATCTTCGGGCATACTGATGAAGATGACCGCGCGGGTTATGTCTTTACCGACGCACATAAACGTGACGATCAAGCCTGGAATCTGGCGATCTCTGAACACCCAATTATCGATGCGTTCAGCAGGAGATATTCATCCGATCAATATGGGGGACTGCTGGCATTCAATGCTCTGATCTATCGTTATCTCTCACCAGACGCCCAACGCCCATTGATGTTGATTTTGTTCTCGGCTTTTTTCGCCGCGCTGGGAATTCCGTTTTTGTGGAGGGCGGTCAGTCAGGTTTTTGGCGAAAAAGTTGCCTGGGCTTGCGCATGGATCTTTGCCCTCTATCCCGAAAGTATTTTGCTCGGAGCATCTGCCATGCGTGAACCCTATCTGCTTACATGTAGCGCGTTTGCGTTATGGGGATTTGTGGAACGACGCGCCTCGACTGCGGCTCTCGATGCTCCGCATCTCAAGCCTGCGCTCAGCGCGAACATATGGCTTGC
>JANMSY010000156.1:0-4851 GCA_031389865.1 Anaerolineales bacterium
GTCCCCGCTCATCGACACTCAATCGACAAACCACAACGGTCTTCTTATGCACATCCAACCCCGCACAATGCGAATACAGGACCTCCATCCTTCACCTCCTCAACTGAGTAGTCGGCTGGTGAACGACCCGCTTAGAAAAGATTCTGAGTGGCGTGCTCACCCTTTGCAGGGGGCGACAGTGAGGGGTGCCTTCGGGTCGTCGGGTCAGCCTGCGGTTCGGGCTCTGGGCACCAATGTGCGTCGACCTCGCAACCAGCCGCCAGCCAAACTATACCCCCATTTTCATTCGTGCGGGTGTCGCTTAGAATCATGTTGCCTGCGGTGTGTGCAGGTGTCGGGACGATGCCGTCTCGCACCGACGTGCTCGCGGCACGAACGGTGTGAGCATAGCGACACTTGCACCCGATTTGCTATGAATTTTGAAATGCTTTAGCATTTCATGACAATTCAAAATCGTGCGTTTGGTGCACATCGCGGACGCCGCTACGCGGCAGTCCCCGAAGTGAAACGGAGTGGGAGTGCAGGTGAGGGTCCCGGATATTGGGAAGGGGAGTCTTCGGGGAGTTTATCCTTACTGGCGCAGCCGTGTCGAAGGGATCAGTCTGTGCTCTCTGTGGCTGAATTTTTACCCTTCCAACAAAAATAATGCCGGGTCTTCGATCAATTCCTTTATACGCACCAGGAACCGAACAGCCTCACTCCCATCCACGATACGGTGATCGTAGCTGAGCGCGGTATACATCATCGGGCGGATGACCACCTGCCCATTCATCGCTATCGGCCGATCTTCGATCTTATGCAAACCGAGAATGCCGACCTGCGGCGGGTTTAGGATCGGTGTGCTTAACATCGAACCGAAGATGCCACCATTTGTGATGGTAAATGTCCCACCCCGCAGATCATCAATCGAAAGTTTGCCGCTCTGCGACTTGATGACCAGCTCCTTGATATATTTCTCGATCTCGGCAAACGAAAGCCGGTCGGCATCGCGGATGACTGGCACAACCAGCCCCTCCTCCGCACCGATCGCCATGCCGATGTCATAATAATTCTTGAGCACAATTTCATCGTTCTGGATCTCGGCATTCAAGTGTGGGAAATCCTTCAATGCACTAATGGATGCTTTGACAAAGAACGAAACAATCCCAAGCTTGATTCCGTGCCGCGCAATGAATTGTTCATGCGTCCGCTTGCGCAGGCTCATCACGCCTGTCATGTCCACTTCGTTGAACGTTGTCAGCATGGCCGTGGAGTTCTTGGCCTCCATCAACCTCTGCGCAATGGTGCGACGCCTGCGTGACATGCGGATGCGCTGCTCGTTACGCGCTCCCGATGGGGGCACCGCGGAGACTTCATTTTGCGCATCAGCCAACGGCGCAGGCTGATCAGCGGTCCGATCCGGTGGATCCTGCTTCTGGAGATACTGTTCCACATCCGCCTTGGTGACGCGTCCCTCCGAGCCTGTGCCGCGGATGGTGCTCAGGTCCACTTCCCTGTCACGCGCAATCCGTGAAGCGACAGGGGTTGCCACGGGCGCTTCCCTCTCGCGTGCGCCGCGCCCATCTTCACGTGTGGATTGCTGCTTCTCTTCCTGCGGCCCAGGTTCCTGCTTTTCTTCGACCTTCTTCTCTTCAGCCTGTGGTTCCGCCTTTGCAGGCGCGGCCTGGGGCGTGGCCGGGGCAGCGGCTTGAGGTTGCTCGGCTTTTTCATCTATCATCGCAAGCACATCCCCAACTTTCACATCCCCGCCCTGCTGCACTTTGACTTGTTGCAGGACACCCGCGCTTTTCGCGCCCACCTCCACGTTGACCTTGTCCGTTTCCAGCTCTACGAGCACATCGCCAACGTTAACGAAATCGCCTTCCTTCTTGAGCCACTGTGAGACAGTCGCTTCCAACACAGACTCTCCCATTTCAGGTACGGTTACTTCTATCGCCATATTAACCTCTCTCCTTTACCACGCTGCGCGTGCGCGCCTGCTCATCAAACTTGAATGCCTGCTCGATCAATGCCTGCTGGTTGACCCGGTACGCCGTGGACGATCCCTCCGCCGGGCTGGAACTCTCCGGCCTGCCGACGTATTGCAAAGGCAACCGGTCATCCGTCAGCTGCCGCAGGCGCGGGCGCAGATAATTCCAGGCGCCCATGTTCAATGGCTCCTCCTGAACCCAGATCAATCGCTCCAGATTGGGATACCCTTTTAGCAAATTCTCCAGCGCCTCCCTTGGGAAAGGATAGAGTTGCTCCAAACGGACAAGCCCCACATTGAGAGTTTCCTTGCGCAGGCTGCTGCCCACCAGGTCAACATAGATCCGCCCGCTGCACAGCATCAGGGATGTGACGTTTTTCTGTTTATCGGTCATTTCAAGATCGTCCATGACGGGTTGCCACCCGCCCTCCGCCAGTTCACTGGCCGCCGAAGCCGTCAGCGGGTGACGCAGCAATCCCTTTGGCGTAAAGACGATCAACGGCAATGGGTCCGTTTTGAGCAGCATGGCCTGACGACGCAACAAATGAAAATATTGCGCCGCGGTGGACGGATAGGCAATGCGCATGTTGGTCTCTGCAGCAATCTCCAGGAAGCGTTCAATGCGTCCGCTGGAGTGATCGGGCCCGGCGCCTTCATTTCCATGTGGAAGCAGCAGCACAAGTGATGGAGTCAGTCCCCACTTGGCGCGGCCCGAAACCAGAAACTCATCGATCACAGATTGGGCGTTATTGATGAAGTCGCCATACTGCGCCTCCCAGATCACAAGCCGCTCAGGCGATTGGACGTTATACCCAATTTCAAAACCGATCGCACCCATCTCGCTCAATGGGCTGTTCACGACTTCAAACGCAGCCTGCGCCTGCGGAAGTGATTGCAGAGGTGTGTGCGCCTTGTTGGTCTGTGCATCGTAAAACACCGCATGGCGCTGGCTGAATGTGCCGCGCACGGTGTCCTGCCCTGTCAGGCGAATCCCGGTCCCATCCTGGAGAATCGAAGCGAAGGCAATATCCTCCGCCGTTGCCCAATCCACTTTATCGGTGGATGTATTGATCGACGCGCGGCGCTTCCCGACTGCCTTTTCCAGTTTCGGGTTGAGATGAAAATCCTGCGGGAACTGTAACAGGGACTGATTCAATTCCTTGACGCGCTCCAGCGGGATCGCAGTCTTGATTTTTTGCGCCGCACCACGCGGGGGCGACGCTGGGATCGGTTCAACCAGCGATTTTTCCGCGTCGAGCTTTTCATTTACCTGTTGAAATTGATTGAGGAAACCATGCAGCATCTCTTCAGCCCGGCCCTGTGCAATGTGATTTTCCCTTTCCAAGCGGCCCACCCACAACTGCCGGACAGTAGGATGTTTATCAATTTTTTGATACATCACAGGCTGGGTAAAGCGCGGTTCGTCGCCTTCGTTATGACCATAACGGCGGTACCCGATCAGGTTGATCACAAAGTCCTTGTGGAATTTATGGCGGTACGCAAATGCCGTCCGCACAGCCTCGATACACGCGTATGGGTCATCTGCATTGACATGGATCACAGGCATTTCAAAGCCGACAGCCATGTCACTGGCATGCAGGCTGCTTCTCAACTCCGGGTCGATTGCTGTAAAACCGAGTTGATTGTTGGCAATGATATGAAGCGTGCCGCTTGCGGTGTAGCCTGGCAGGCGCGAGAGGTTAAGCGTCTCTGCCACAATGCCCTGGCCCACAAACGATGCATCCCCGTGGATGAGGATTGGAAGTGATGCATTATGGAAGTAACGCGGTGCTCCCGGCCTATCCATGGCGGTATTGGCGGCACGCGCCATGCCCTGAATGACAGGATCGATCATCTCCAGATGACTGGGATTGGGCGGCATCTGAACGACCAGATCGATCTCTGTGTTCTGTTCAGGCAGGCGGTAACCGCCCATGTGATATTTCACATCGCCGGTCCAGCCGAGTTCATCCCAGGTGGTTTCGCGTCCCTTTGGGTCGGTGAACTCGGCAAGGATCTGCCCATACGGTTTATGCAATACGTGTGCCAGCACATTCAAACGGCCACGGTGTGCCATGCCAATCAATATCACACAGATCCTGGAGCGCGCAGCAGAAGCGATCACCTCATCAAGCATGGGGATCATCATATCCAGGCCTTCGATGGAGAAGCGCGTTTTACCGGGATATAAACGATGGAGGAATGATTCGAACGCTTCCACCTGCGTCAGACGTTCGAGCAGTTTGATCTCATCGATATCCTGATTCGGTTCATCGTACCGACGCGACTCGGCAGTCTGGTGCAGCCAGTCCCGTTCCTGCGGGGAATGAACATGGGCATAGTCAAATCCAATCGTTCCACAATATATCCTGCGCAGCGATTCAATTGCCTGATAGGCATTGTCACCGCTGTGTGCACCTGAAAGGCTTACAACATCCGCAGGAAGATTTCGGAGGTCATCTTCGCCCAGTTTGTGATACTCCAGTGTCAGCGAGGGATCACCCGTCAGCTTGAATAGAGGATTGATATCAGCGGCCAGGTATCCCTGGGAACGAATCGACTGGGCCAGGTTCGCGGTCGCAATCACCGTCTTTAAATCTGAGACAGGCATGGATCCAGGGCCCGATTCGTCCGTCTCCAATTGCTGGAAATAATTTCGAGTGGCTTCGTCCAGGGACGCAGGATCCGTCTTATATCGTTCACGGAGTCCCAACATATACGCCAGGTTGGGACCGTGAAACTCGTGTTCAAACTTCATGTACCCACCTTTTGTGCAGCCAGCGCAGCTTTATCCTCTACAGTTACGTACTTCTCCTCTTTTTTATCCTGTATGGCCTGTTCATATACCTTTAGCATCCTTTTAGCGAGTCGCTGGTGATCGA
>JANMSY010000172.1:0-4052 GCA_031389865.1 Anaerolineales bacterium
CCATAGAACCACGGGTTGTGCAGGATCCAGCCTGCGCCCGGCTGATAGGGCACAACGAATGGATACCAATCCACGAAGTTGACCTGGCGCTCTGTGTAGCCATAGATCTGCGGACGGATATCGTTGGATGCATTGTTATATGCCTGCATCTGGGGAAGGATGAGACCATAGTTCAGCTTGATGACCGCGGTTCTCCCGGCTTCCAAAGGTTGCGGCAATGAAATTTCCAGCCGCTGGCTCATGTTCTCAAGGGTGTAATCGGTAACAGGTTGATCATCCACTTCGACGGACTTAAGGCTGAATCCACCGCTCCACAAATTTGGCACCACAGCAAGCATGAGGTTTGCCAGCGTTTCACCGCTCCAATTGGGATAGGTGATAGTCTGTTCCACCACCGCAGCTTTGGAGGTGTAATTCAATTGCAGATCGATCACATACTGCGGCCTCTCCAGCTCAGGCGTGAGTGTGGGCAGGGATGTCGGCGCTTCAGTGGGAAGTGATGTGTCCGTTGGCGCAGTGGTCTGTGTCGCTGCAAGAGTTGCAGTGGAGATGGTTGGGGCATCCGTCGCGATGGAGGGGGATGTACAGGAGGAGACCAGAAGAAGGATGAAAGAGGAAAGAAGAATGCGGATTGTGATTGGGTGGGACATGTGTGTATTTTATCGTCAATTCGGATTAAGAATTCACCAAAATCATCGGGCATTCGTACTTAACGAAAACACCTCCCGCCAGGTTCCTGTGCGGAAGGTGTATCGGTCACATCTGGAAGTACTATTCGTGATTCTCCTTCCTGACCGGGAGACCAGGTTAAGGTTTGTTTCAGTTGATCGTACCAACCGTTACGGCAGCGGGATGCCGAAGGCACGGACGATGAAGACTGCCATCTCGCCTCTTGTCACATAGTTCTGTGGACAATACTTCAAGGGGTTCACAGCACAGCCGGCCGTGATGCCATCGTTGTATAACTCCTCGATGAACGGAGTGAAGGACTCCAGCCCGGGGTAGGGCACGTCCGCAAACATGCCGGTCGGGTTTGGTGTGGGCGTAAAGTTGCCCAATGCCCGCTCGATGAAAACAGCCATCTCGCCCCTCGTCACGTAGTTCTGCGGACAGTATTTTAAGGGGTTCATAGCACAGCCGGCCGTGATGCCATCGTTGTAGAACTCTTCGATGAACGGCGTGAAGGACTCCAGCCCGGGATAGGGTAGATCCGTAAACATGCCGGTCGGGTTCGGCGTGGGAGCAAAGTTACCCATCGCCCGCTCGACGAAGACCGCCATCTCGCCGCGCGTCACATTGTTCAGCGGACAATACATCTTCGGCGATTGTGAGCAGCCAGTCGTGATGCCAGACTGGTAGAACGCTTCGATATATCTCCAGAACATGTGAGTGGGGGGTACATCCACAAAGGTTGCTTTGACGATCGTATAGGCTTCACCACTTGTATAGTTTCCATTTCCTGTTCCCAGCCCGCCCAACGGATTACTGCTTCCATCCCGAATGCTATCGTTGTCCACGACATCCAGGCGAATGGACCCATCGCCCGTCCCCATATCCACCGTCACAGTGTAGGTTGTGCCCGAGCCACTTACACTTGAGACAAAGGCATTTGTTACACCCGCTGTAGCCAGGGCAAAATCGCCCTTATTTAGCCCTGTCACTGATTTTGAAAATCTGACTGTGAAGCCTGCAGTAGCTGCATTGCTGGGATTCGAATCAGCGCGGACGATCGTACTCACAAAAGGATAGTCATAGGGGAATGCCACTACACCATCCAAAACATTACTATCGATATTCAGTGTTAGGCCACCCCATGTTTCATTATGGTCTCCCTCATATTGCCGAATACGCTGATGGCTTGCCCATGCTGTGTTTGGAATACAGCTTCCCAGATTCCAAACGCTGGCAGTGGGATCATAGTACCCTGATCCAAGATCGTTATACCACCTTGCCGGCCAGATTACATCAGGTACATTTGTGAGGGTACGAAAATCGCTCAGACCCGTATCGCATAATGTGGAACCATAAACGCCTGCCAAATTTCCGCGAGCATGGATCTGTGATACCCAGCCATCCATAAAGGCATTCACGGCGCTTCGACAGGCAGTATCTGTCCCATACGATTCAATATCATAGTAGATGACAGAGCCAGTCTTTTCAGGACCGGTTAAGCCAAGTTCTGCCAGTCGGTCCACAGCCAAATTCGCCTCATTCACTCCCTCCCCATATGCCGTAGTCACATCGTTACTCATGCGCGATCGATACCGTGTACAGGGGGCTTGAGGTCCCACCCATGTGGGTATGAATTTCCAACCTTGTTGATATAACTGGAAAAGATAGGACGAGGTCAGCACATTGTTTGCACAAGTACGACTGGAGCCTCCAACATACAGATTTACCGTCTGGTAAGGGCTGCCATCCGACCAGGTCTGCATTTGTGACAGCGTAGGAATCTCACACCGATCAAATCCCTGCCCAATGACCATGGCTGTGTTTTCCAAACTCAAATTATCAGCGGCGGCTGGCGCCCGCTCCGCCTCCAGGCCAGGAAAATCAATTGAAATCGTATCTGATCGAATCAGTGGAAGATGAATACTCGTCCAGGTGCTGCCTGCGTCCGTAGTTTGCAGCAGGCGGATGGTTGATGAACAGGAAACGGAGTCCGCTTCAGGCTTCGTCGAAGGTAGGGTGGCACACTGTGTGTGTATCGATTTCGCCCACCCGACATCCAATGAAACCATATCCAGCTCAACGATGGAAGCAGAAAGCCCATCCTGATTTTCCAGCGAATCGAGTTCGCCGTTCACCATGCGCAGTATGGATTTCGTTCCTGGAATGGCAGCTACAAAATTTTGTGCATCCAGGATGGAAAGCCCAACGAAACCTGGCTGAACATCCAACGTTACCTGACCGACGAGTGACCATTTGTGAGAATTATTTTCCAGAGAATAGACCTGCAGGTTGTTCTGCGGTCCCTGGCTGGTCATGATCAACAGACCTTGCCCACCTGAAACAAATGGCGGGTATGCCATAGCCTGACTATTGACGGGGATATCTTCAGGTCTTTCATTTTTCCAGGTTGCACCGCCATCCTCTGTTTTGAAAACCTGGTCAGTGGTGGGTCCTCCGACCGCCCAGCCGGTTTGCGGGTCACTAAAATATATTTTGTCGGCAACAGGCAGTGTAAAACGACTCCAGCTGTTCCCACCGTCTACTGTTGTAAACAATGTACCGACACTGAAGTTGGAGCCACTGTTTTGTTTGATGGAGATCCAGCCTGCCTGTGCATCCAACCAACCCATCTGAGCTTTTTCGGCGTCTGAAGCGATCTCACCCGGCGCAAAGAGAGACAGGGAACGCGTCGTCCATGTTTTGCCGTGATCCGCTGTTTGAGCCAGTTGGAAGCTTGCACGGCCATCAGAAGCACTCGTATTCCAAACCATCCAGCCTGTACTCGAGTCAATAAATTCGACGTCCAGTATCGATGCGTCGGATGGGATGAGTGGACTGATTTCCTCCCAGGTTTGAGCCCCATCAGAAGTCCAGAACAGCTGCTGGTCGAGCAAAATCCATCCTGAGGCAGGGGTCAACAGTTCGAACTGAGCAAAACCGATTTGGCCATCGTCCTGCGCTTGAACAAGGGATGAGGGACTACTTCCAAATGCAATTGCAGCAAAAACCAAAGTAAAAACAATTCTACTCAGTTGTGTAACAGGGATGTGGAAACGCATTTTTCTCCAGGCTCATACAGGTTCATTGGAAAGGGAACAGGTGTAGAGACAATTCTAACTGTCTTTGAACCAGGCATTACCCATGCTCATGCGCTACTCACTCTATTTTTCCGCCCAGGAGTTATTTGTCTTATTACAGATTCATATGCCATTCCATGATTACCCTGACCCGCAGGCAGGAACAGCCACAGCTGCGCTGCTGTTCCGCCAGGCACCAGGGTCATGCAGATCACATACGATATAAAGATGTGAGATGCTCTTTTATGTATTACGGCAGCGGGATGCCGAAGGCACGCACCAGGAAGACGGCCATCTGATCCC